>NZ_LKBH01000154.1:0-1587 GCF_001402935.1 Acidiplasma cupricumulans
AAATAATAAATTAACATTAAATATTTATTGTGCTTAAAAATTTATAATTCATGCCTTCAAATTTTGATAATGAATATGCAGAAAAGATATTGAATGGATATAATGTACTGGATTTTACAACCAATATATCTGGTCCCAGTGCAACAGCAATTTTAAGCGACCTTGGTGCAAACGTAATAAAGATTGAGAAACTTCCAGGCGGTGATGATTCAAGATCCATGGAACCCTCGATTGGAGATAAATCTGCATATTTTATTGCAATTAACAGGGGTAAAAAATCCCTGGCGGTAAACATAAAAACCAGAGAGGGACGCAAGATACTGAATAAAATTATAATAAATTCTGATATTATTGTGGAAAATTTTCGCACGGATACTGTTAATTCTTTGGGTCTTGGATATGAAAATATTAAAAAAATTAATGATAAAATTATATATGCATCAATAAGGTCATATGGAAACACAGGTCCATTAATGAACAATCCAGGATACGATGCAATCATACAGGCTGAAACTGGTATAATGAGTGTGAATGGTGCCAGAGCTGGAAAGCCGGCAAGGGTGGCCGTTTCAGTTCTTGATGTGGGTTCTGCCATGTGGCTTGCCATGGGGATACTTGGTGCAGTTATTTATCGTGAAAGAACAGGCAAGGGAATGGAGGTAACTACATCACTTTATGAGACTGGACTTTACTGGATGAATTACTATATAGAATCATATCAAATAACAAAAAAAATACCCAAAAGGGCTGGAAGTGAGCATATGTCCTTTGCACCTTATGGTGCCTTTTTGGCTAGAGATGGATATATTGTCATAGGAATTTCCAACGATAATCTTTTTTCAAGGCTTTCCGAGGCAATTGGAATGCCGGAACTTAAAAATAATCCAGACTACATAACAAACAGGGAAAGGGTCAGACATAGAAAAAAATTAAACCGCCTGCTTGGATCAGTGTTTATTAAAAATACAAGTAGATACTGGATGGATTTATTAAAAAGATACAAGGTTCCGTGTGCAAGGGTAAAAGATGTAAGTGAGGTATTAAAAGATGGGCAAACGAGTGCAATAAATCCATTTCAGGTTATAAATGAAAGTGGTCGTAAATTGAAAATCCAACCAGTGCCGTTTAAACTAAATAATAAATATTTTAAAATAGAAAGACCATCCCCAAGTAATGGAGAAAATACATATGAAATACTTTATAAACTTGGGTACAGTCAGGATGAGATAAAAAAATTAACCTCACTTGGCATAATAAAAATCTAGATTTTCCTGATTCGGAGTTCAATATCCTCATTCTTTTTATATTCAATAAGATTAAAACCAGTATAATCCAGTATTTTTATAAATTTTTCAATGTCATAATTGAACCTATTCGAATCCAGAATTAACTTAACCTCGTCGTTTGTATATATATCAAAATATAAACCCTTAAGTGAGCCGATAAGATAATTGAAAGGATCACCACCACATGTTATTCTTCTGTAATCCTCTATGATCATAAATGAATAAAGCCACAGGAAATAAAAATAATATGTTACAAATATTATTACAAAATTATCATAAATGTTATTAAAATAACGAATTA
>NZ_LKBH01000155.1:0-1465 GCF_001402935.1 Acidiplasma cupricumulans
ATAATTAAAAATGATATTTCATGAAAAAATATGCTGTGGCGTCAAGCCACCCACTCAGTACAATTGCAGGTGAGGAGGCCCTATCTAAAGGTGGAAATGCCTACGATGCACTGCTTGCGACAAGTGCTGCATTAACTGTTGTTCAACCACATCTGAACGGCCTTGGTGGTGATTTTTTTGCGACAGTTAAGGATGGTAATTATTACTGCATAAATGCCAGCGGTTATGCTGCAGCCCTTGCAGATATCGATTTTTTCAGGTCAAAGGGTTATTCTAAAATTTCGGAGAGGGGGATATATTCATCCTTTTCAATACCAGGACTTGTTTCTGCATGGAAATTAATAGAGAAAAAGGCAAACCTTACCCTCAAAGAAAATTTTTCAAGGGCAATAGGTTATGCAAAAAATGGTTTTAAGAAGAGCAACAAGCTTAAAAAGGCCATAGATTCATTTACCCATGGTGATTCAGATTTCAATTCAATATATAAAAAATCAGGGGATATTTTATATCAAAAGGATCTGGGAAAAACACTTGAAACCCTTGCAAATGATGGTCTGGACTCCTTTTATCATGGTGATATAGCCAGAAAGATTAATGATGATATGGTATCAAAGGGCGGGCTTATTAGGTTCAACGACCTTGATAATTTTAGTCCGGAAATAAGGGAACCGCTCACTGTAAAATACAGGGACTTTAAAATATATACCAATCCACCGGTTAGCCAAGGGCTTACAGAAATAGTATGGTTTAATCAATTAAATAACTATGAATTAAATTCTATGAATAAGGAGGATTACTATGATACCCTGATAAAAACCATGATGGATGCATATAAATACAGGCCAGAGTATATTTATGACGGATCAGTTATAGATGACAGTATATTTTCAAATGTACCGAAAACAAATTTCAATGGCAAGAATAACCATTTATCAGATACAACGGCGTTCTCAATATTTGATGGGGAAATAGAGATAAGCGCAATTCAGAGCAACTTCATGGGTTTTGGTTCAGGCCATACGATTCATGGAACCGGAATAAACATGAATAACCGTGGATCATACTTTACCCTTGATGCAAACCATAAAAATGCCCTTAAACCGCATAAAAAAACATTTCATACATTAATGAGCACAATAGCAACCGGAAAGTTTGACATAATTTTTGGTTCAATGGGTGGTGACGTACAGCCACAGATCAATGTTCAGGTCCTGTCCAGAATAATAGACCTTAACTATAATATACAGGATGCAATAAGCCATCCCAGATTTGCCTATCCAGCAAGCATATATAATAATGCTGATATATTTTATGAGAAATCACTTAATTTAAAAAAATATAAAATGGTTAATGATTTAAATGACATGATGGGGCATGCACAGGGTATTTTATATGATGGAAACGTGCATACCGGATTTGATCCGCGTGGTGATGCCTTTGAAATAATATAAATTTTAATGTTGTA
>NZ_LKBH01000156.1:0-1430 GCF_001402935.1 Acidiplasma cupricumulans
TTAAATTTTTATGGGAAATGATATAAAAAATATAAATGAAGCCCTGGATAATGCAACGGGAAAATTCCATTTAAAGACATTTCTAACAGCAGGTATGGGATTTTTTACGGATGCATATGACCTCTTCATAATAGGAACAGTTATAGCAATACTCCCAATGGTTGGGTGGAGCCTAACAACCACAGACAAGGCATTAATAGGATCAACCTCTCTAATAGCTGCTGTGGTTGGTGCACTTACATTTGGAAGGCTTCTGGATTATTTGGGCAGGAAGGCAGTATATGGTCTGGAGCTGGTGCTTCTTGTTATTGGGGCAATTGGCAGTGCGCTTTTATCGTTTAAAAATCCAGCAGTTTTAATAGGATGGAGATTTCTCCTTGGTATAGGCATAGGTGGGGACTATGCAACTTCTTCTGTTATCATGGCTGAGTATTCAAACATTAAAACAAGGGGCAAATATGTCGGAAGCATTTTATCAATGCAGAGTATAGGCCTTGTTGTTTCCTCACTGATTGCCCTTGCATTTCTTTTAAATGCAACTGTAATACCGCTGGCATATGCATGGAAGATCCTCCTTATAGTCGGGGCAGTACCACCAATGTTTGTGATATATTACAGAAGAAAAATGCCCGAGCCACCAAGATACACGGTTGCAAGGGGAGATGCTAAAAAAGCGGCGGAGAATCTCAAAAACTATACAGGCCTTGATGTGAATGTATCCGGTGATCATGAAAAAGTCAATGCACCATGGTACACATTATTTAAGGATAGAAAATTTTTAATAACATTAATAGGAACTGCAGGTGCATGGTTTTTAATGGACTGGGCATTTTATGGGAACTCAATTATGTCAAATGATATCTTTAAATTCGTTATAACACAGACAGGACTTGCGGGACTTATAAGAAGCACAGAATATTCTGCATTGATATTCACGGTGGCGGCACTTCCGGGTTACTGGCTTGCAACATTTACTCTTGATAAAATAGGAAGAAAGCCAATACAGGTGATAGGTTTTGTGATGCTGGCAGTTACCTACGGAATTTTGGCACTGTTCCCTGTTCTGGATACAGTATCACACGTTGATGAATTCCTTGTGATATATGGTATAAGTTATTTCTTTATGATGTTTGGTCCAAACGTTACAACCTTTGTTTACCCACCAGAGGTTTTTCCGGTTACAACAAGGGGGCTTGGATCTGGCATTTCTGCTGCCGGGGGTAAAACCGGGGCATTCATAGGAACCTTTGTTGATGTCTTTATAATAGCCAGTGGATTATCCCTTTTAATGACAATACTTGCCATATTTGCCATAGCAGCAACCATAATAACAGTATTATGCCTTCCAGAACCAAAGGGCAGGGCCATTGAGGAGGTATCCAGAGAGTCACAGTATATAACCACAAAGCAATAAATTTTTTAATTTTTTA
>NZ_LKBH01000157.1:0-2437 GCF_001402935.1 Acidiplasma cupricumulans
CAATTAAATTAAATAATTTTATTTTTATGCGAAAACTTATAAAAGAAATAGCCTTACTGCTATTATGCCTGATTATTATGTTGATGGAGAGGAGAAATTTGGATTATTAACAACGTCATTTTACTCAATTTTTGCATGGCGCCTTCTGAAAAAGCTGTATAATTTTGCAATTTATGAGTTTGAGGGATTATCACCGGAAACCATCCTTGATATAGGGGCCGGGCCGGGAAGGCTAACAGCCATGGTTGCGAAGAAATTTCCTGATGCACAGGTATATGCAATAGACCCATCAAAATACATGGTTGATGCGGAGCGTAAGCTTTTTAAAAAGGAAAATTTAAGGTGCACATGCGAGCAGGGAAGCAGCAGGGATATTCCATTTAATATAAATTTCGACCTAATATTTTCAAGTCTTTCATTCCACCACTGGAAGGACAGGGAGAAAAGCCTTGAATATATACTTGGCCGTTTAAATAAAGGTGGTGTGTTTATCATTATAGAGTATTATAATGAATATTATAAATCAAATCTATCGGCATATAAACGCCATTCTTTATCAAAAAAATATGCAGAATCACTAAATTACGATGGGTATGAAAAAACTATTGATGTTAGGGGTAATTTAATAGCACTAAAATTTAAAAAAATATGATAAATTATTCCATAAATAAAACCATATAAAAATAAAAAAAGGATTATTAATTCTGTGATGATCCAAGCCTATTTATTAATTCATCTACCTTTTTTTCTATATCTGCATCCATTTTTAATGTTTCCGGCCAGACCCTGTTATAATTCTCCTCCTTTGTTTTTCTTGTGGCATCTATGCCCATCTTTGAACCATAATTAAATATGCGTGCCGGATGATCCAGGCTGTCAGTGGGCGTTCCCGGTATGATAAAGACATCACTTGAGGGGTCTATTCTTGTTGTCATTGCCCACATTACCTGCTTCATATCATGCACATCCACATCATCATCAACAACAACCACTATTTTTGTTAATGCCATCTGTCCGGTGCCCCAGATTGCAAACATAACCTTCTTGGCCTGACCCGGATAGCGTTTTTTAATGGAAACAACTATCATGTTGCTGACCACGGTCTCCTCAGGTATGTTCATATCAACTATTTCAGGAATCTGAATCTGAACAAGAGGCAAAAACATCCTCTCTATTGCCTTTCCTATTCTGACATCCTCATGCCATAGTTTGCCGACAATGGTGGTCATATATATGGGATTTTTCTTTTCGATTATCTTCTTAATATGAAAAACGGGAAACTGTTCCTCAAGAGAATAATAACCGGTGTGATCACCAAATGGGCCCTCGACCCTGGTCTCAGACGGGTCTATATAACCCTCAAGAACTATTTCGGAATTTCTAGGATATTCCAAATCAACTGTTTCTCCCTTTATTAGCTCAAGGGATTTTCTTGCCAGTAAGCCCCTGAATGAAAACTCATCAATGCCATTGGGCAGCGGTGCAATTGATGAAAAGAATGTAAGTGGGTCAGTGCCAATGACCACAGCGACATCCATTGTTTTTGATTCCTCCTTATACTCGCTAAAATGTTCTGCTCCACCTTTATGTATATGCCAGTGCATTCCTGTTGTTTCATTATCAAAAACCTGCATTCTATAGGTCCCCACGTTTCTCTGTCCCGTGACCGGATCCTTGGTAATAACCAGCGGCATTGTAATGTATTTTCCCCCGTCCATTGGCCAGTTCTTTGTAATTGGATACCTTCCAAGGTCAACCTTTTCAAGAACGTTAAATTCAGAGGATTTTCTCTGTTCAACCTTTGGCCTGATTCCACCCAGTTCCTTCATCATCTGAAGACCCCTTGAAATCATGGATTCTGTATCATCCGGAATTCTAACCAGATTCTTCAATCTAAGGCCAACATTATATGGTTTGTCCCCAAGTATATTTTCTATTTTTTGATCGGTTGAAAAGAAATTACCTGCCACAGGTATGTCTGAATTTTTTACGTTCTCAAAAAGCATCGTCCTCTTTTTTCCTATCCTTTCCTCCTCGCTTAATATGTATGTCAGTTCAAGATCAGGGTCAACCTCATCTGTTACATGCACCAGATCATTGTTTTTCTCCTGGAATTTTAAATAATCCCTTAAATCACTGAATACCATAAATATATAATGTTAAAATTAAATATAACCTTATGCCAGTGATTAAGATGATGATTTTTATTAACCATTCTAACAAAAACCCTTGGTAATTATTATCTCTTTAATGCTTAAACTTCCTGGATATAAGCCAATACCATCGAGCCATACTTCTTATTTGGCTTTACAGTATGTCCTATTTTTTATCCATTGCATATCCATATAATGTTTTTTGATATAATTAAAAGATTAATTGCCTCATTTGTTCCTATGATTAATATTCTAATATTAAAGATCGGAAGACACACGTCTGA
>NZ_LKBH01000158.1:0-1439 GCF_001402935.1 Acidiplasma cupricumulans
GGAAAGGCAGTGCTTGCAGGTAAAACAAATTATGACATGTCTGGCAAAAAGGTGCTCCTTGTTGACGACATCACCGAAACTGATATGTATGATGATGCTGCTATTTCAAAAACACATTTTAAATGGACACTAATAGCGGGCATTGGTGATTTTCTTGATGCCGGCATGCTTGCAGGAACAGGTATAACACTTCTTGCAATTGGAACCTTACTGCATTTTACCACTATAGAAGATGGCTTGCCAGCATTAATAACACTCCTTGGAGCCGCATTTGGTGCACTGTTTTTTGGCAGGCTTGGTGATAAATTTGGAAGGAAGTACATATATCAGATAGATATGATATTATATGGTGTTTCCGCAATTCTGCTTGCAATTACGGGAATATTCTTATCAAGAATTTTTAATATAATATGGGCCATGATATTCTATGCACTGGTTGGTATAGCCGTTGGTGCCGATGTGCCAACTTCATGGAGCCTTATATCAGAATACTCACCAAAAAATTACCGTGGAAGGCTAATGAGCATAACAACTATAATGTGGTATGTTGGTGTTCTTGTTGAGCTTGCAGTGGCAATATTATTATACAATACAGGTATGGTTTTATTCAGAACAATATGGATAATGCTTGGTGTAATAGCATTTATTAGCTGGATATTGAGAAGAAGTTTAACGGAATCACCAAGATTTGATATAATGAAAGGCAATAAAAATGACCTAGAAAGATCTGCAAAGATGCTACATATAAATATAAATTCTGGAAAAAAGGAAAAATTGAGAATAAGAAGTTATAAAGAGCTATTCAAAAAATATGGATATTTTATGCTTTTAGCATGGTTTTTATATTTAATGTGGGGAATACCCGCCTCAACCTATGGAGAATTTTTCCCTTATATATTTAGCTCCATACATATAGTAAGCATTAGGGACACATATGCATTTGAGGCCATATATTTTGGAAGTGCAATAGTTCCTGGCCTTTTAATATTCTATTATTTATCTGATAAAATTGGGCGTGTACCATTATATCTTACAAGTGCGGTTATGTCCGCATTATCATTCTTTTTATTAATATACCCTCCGTTCTTAAAGAATGTATATGTACTTTTAACATCATTTTTATTATTTGGTATAGGCCAGGGTCTTGGAGTATGGCCAACAACAAGATTGCTATCCATAGAGCATTTTCCAACCAGTTTAAGAAACTCTGGGCAGGGATTTGTGTGGTTTACAATGAGATTTGAGGCGGGCATATTTGGGTTATTTACACCATTAATAGTATCTATAGGCATTGTATATATAGGCTGGATTGCAGGCACCTTCTTTGCACTGGCATTTATTGTTGTAACATTATTATACATATTTAAGCCAGAATATGTAAAAACAGAAAGAAAATCGCTTGAGGAAACCTCAATTGATGCACCTGAAGAACTTTAATA
>NZ_LKBH01000159.1:0-1444 GCF_001402935.1 Acidiplasma cupricumulans
TTTTACAGAATATTGGAATGGCTAAATAATTATTTATAAGCGTATATAAATCTATTATATTCATTATATAAATAATGAAAACTTAAATGGGCTATAGCCCTTGATCATTATTGTACAAGAAATCCATGTTTTAATGGATCTTTAGGGTTAACTATAATTTTGCATAGCTGTGTAATCCATGCTCTTCCTGTAATTTCGGGTACAATGATAATATTGCCGTTAACCTTTTCATATGAGATTATTTTGCATGTAAATCTTGATCCAATTATGGATTCATTTGTGTATTTTCCATTTATATCGAGTTTTCCATCATGGACAAGCAATGCAGCCCTTGCCGCTGTACCTGTACCACATGGGGACCTGTCGAAGCTGTTACCTCCAAAGGTAACAAAGGCACGGTAATCATGTTTACTATCTGTGATCATTGCCAATGGCTCAAGATTTTTTTTGCCCTCAGGGTACATATTCATAATTGTTTGTTCTGATTTTTTTCTGATAATATTTCCATATTCCATAAGTTTTCCTATGTTTGCTGTATTAACATCAATTCCTATGGAATCAGATTCAACTATGGCATAGAAATTGCCACCGTATGATATGTTTACAGGTATAATTTTTCCATCAATATTTATATCTATTTTCTTTACAAAATATGATTTTACATCAACTATGGATACAGAAACTGGCTCACCATCCTCTATTTTTACCTTTGCTTTGACTGTACCTGCAACAGTATCATATGTAATTATTTTTTCATTGCCCTCATACTGAACATATCCAAGGGCAACAAGTGCGGTACTTACACCTATTGTGGCATGCCCGCACATGTCCAAATAAGAATGAGTGGTTGGATATATAACCGTATAGCTGCTTCCTGGATTTACAGGAGGAAGCAATACAGCACCAAACTGGTCTTTATGCCCTCTTGGTTCCTGCAATAATGTTGTTCTAATATAATCATAGTGCTTGATAAAATAATTTCTTACTGATAATGCGTCTGGTAGATTTTTAGGTATGTCATTCCAGAAAATTATACGTGTGGGCTCACCCTCTGTATGTGTATCTATAACATCCAAGGTTAATTCGGATTTAAGGCTCATGTAATTAAAATTAATATTTTCTTAAATAGTTTTGGATAAATTATAGTCAAAAATCATGAAAACCTTATTTACCCTCGGCTACATGAACAATTTCTCGATCTCTAATGTAATTCGAATTATATATAACAATATCAATAAATTTCTGGGTATATAATAACATAATTAATATACAATATTACATAAAATGTCCAAAAATAGTTCAACCCATGATATACATTAATTTCCTCACTGAGACCTGCTTATTTTATTCGTCATAATAATGTAGTTTTATTAAGCCATTATTTCTCAAATAGTTACATCACAAATTTAAGTTTATTCAATAATTTTTTATATATAAATGATAA
>NZ_LKBH01000160.1:0-1213 GCF_001402935.1 Acidiplasma cupricumulans
TATTTATAAGGGTTATATTAATAATAGATGATTATGACAAGAATGAGTATTTCCATAAAAAATCTCAAGGACATAGTAGATATGCTTGGTACAGTTGTTACAGAGGCTAAATTTAAAATTGGTATTTCAGGTGTTTCAGTTAATGCAGTTGACCCTGCACATGTGGCAATGGTGTCATTAGAGGTCCCAAAAACTGTATTTTCTGAATATGACGTGCCTGCGGATGAGGAAATATCAGTTGACCTTGAAAAAATAAGGTCTGTTATTAAACTAGCATCGTCTGCTGATACTGTTATAATAACAAAGGATAAGGATAAACTAAAATTTGAAATAGGGACAATAATTAAAAGCATTTCTTTAATAGATAACGATCAGATAACAAATCCCAGGGTTCCGCAGATTGCATCTGAGGATTATGTTGTGTTAACAAAGGCCGATTTTGAGAAGGGACTCAGAGCAGCCGAGGATGTATCGGATGCAATAAGATTAACCCTTGATAAAAATAACTTTTATGCAAAGTCAACATCAGATGCCGATGAGAGTGAGATGATTTTGCCAAAGGACATGGTTAAGGAACTTGTATGCAATGAACCAATAAAATCATCATATCCCCTTGAATATTTGTTAAAACTTGTTAAGTCAATATCATCAAATGAGGATATCAAGATATCATTTAAAAGTGATTATCCATTAACAATAGAGTTTAATCTCGGATCTGGAAATGAAAATGCCAGAATTAAAGGGAGATTTTTGCTGGCACCAAGAATGGAATCCTGAGCGGGCACGAGGGGATTTGGACCCCTGATTTACAGCTTAGGAGGCTGTTGCCCTATCCATGCTAGGCCACGTGCCCTTGTTATTCGATATTGATACATAGCATTTAATTTTTTTGACTTTAGATATTTTTTCATAATTGGCAATTAAAATTTTTTATCATTATTTCATGATGGATTTATGATATTGCAAAGAGTCATTTTGAATTTACAGTAAAAATATTATATTATCGTTTTTCATGATTTCTGATTTGTAATTTTATGGTATAATATATTAATAACAAAAAATCTATTATTAAAAGTATTGAGCCAATAATTATACCTAATTTATGTTTTGAAACTATTGATGATATTAATTCATAAGAAATTGAAAATATTAGAAATATCGCAATATATATAGAATATTTTATTTTATCCATTTTTATCACTTTTCATTAATA
>NZ_LKBH01000161.1:0-1169 GCF_001402935.1 Acidiplasma cupricumulans
TATAAATAATAAATATATTAATTATGTATAATTATAATAACAAGCCAATACTTGTTTTTTATGAAACAACAAAGGCATGTGATCTTGCATGTAAACACTGCAGGGCATCAGCCATTGAGGCAAGGCTTCCAGACGAGATGACTGTTGATCAATCAGTTAATTTTGTTAAATCCATTAGAAATTTTGGAAAACCATATCCAATATTGATTTTAACTGGCGGGGATATGCTTAAAAAGGAGGGGCTTGAGGAGATACTTAGAACAGCATATGAATATAAGATTCCAGTTTCTGCCAGCCCCGCTGCCACTGCAAGGCTTAATGATGAATCATTTGAACTTCTTAAGAAATACAATGTACTTTCAATATCACTAAGCCTTGATGGACTTAGGGAAACACACAACTGGCTGCGCGGGTATGATTGGGTGTTTGATAAAACAATGGAGGCAATTAATACCGCCAGAAATCATAAAATGCCCGTGCAAATAAATACTGTTGTTCTAAAAAAGAATATAATGGAACTCCCGGATATTCTTAAATTATTAATAACTAATAATATAAGGGTGTGGGAGGTATTTTTCCTTATAAAAACCGGCAGATCAATAGATTTCGAGGATTTAACCCCACTGGAATATGAGGATGTAAACCACTGGCTTTACTACATCACATCATACAATATGACTGTAAGAACTGTTGAATCTCCAATATTTAGAAGAATTGCAGACGAAAAGGAAACATATCACGGTACATCACTTTACAGGGAACTAATAAGAAAAACCCATGAGCTTCTGGGCTTGCCTGATGGAAAACCGCACGTGCACATGGAAAAAACCAGGGACGGTAAGGGAATTATTTTTGTATCCCATAACGGTGATGTTTATCCAAGTGGATTTTTACCGGTTGTTCTTGGAAATGTCAAGAGAGAATCAATTGTCCATATTTATCAGAATAATGACATTTTAAGGCGTTTAAGAAATCCCGAAAATTTGGAGGGACTGTGTGGAAGCTGTGGTTATTCTGATGTATGTGGTGGTTCAAGGGCCAGGGCATATGCAACCTTCAACGATATTTTTGCCGAGGATCCTGCATGCATAAATACATATAATTTTATTAAATAAATAATAATATGCACAAAATTATGTAACTTATTAAATGCCTGCCATATTCGATAA
>NZ_LKBH01000162.1:0-1132 GCF_001402935.1 Acidiplasma cupricumulans
GTGTGCTCTTCCGATCTTACATTATTTTAAAATATGCTTCAAAACTTTTATATTAATTGATATTAACAAATTATGATAGAATTTCATGTGGGCTGCTCGGGATGGTTTTACCTTCACTGGAATAGCCTTTTTTATCCATCAAATCTGAACAAAAGGAGATGGTTCGAATACTATTCAGAAAGGTTTAACACTGTTGAAATTAATTCAACGTTTTATTCCATGCCAGATGCCAAGCGTGTAATTAAATGGTATAAAATGTCTCCAAAAAATTTTTTATTTAGTGTTAAGGCAAATAGATATATAACCCACATTCAAAAATTGAATGACTGTACTGATACCCTTAATACATTTTTAGGGGCAATAAAGAATCTGAAGGAGAAACTGGCATTTATATTATACCAAATGCCGCCATCATTTAAATATACAGATGAAAATCTAGAAAGAATTTTAAACAATATTCCTGCTGGAGGAATTGTTGAGTTCCGACACCGTGGATGGTTTGATATGAATATAATAAAAAATATAATTGCCAATGGCATACATGTCGCCTCGGTAAGTTCTAAAGATTTACCACTGATATTCCCTGATGATAATATAATATATTTTAGGCTTCATGGTGATGAAAACGGTTATGCAACAGATTATTCAAGTAATAAATTAAAAGCCTTCTATAATGAAATCATAAACATAAAGCCTGAAAAAGCATTTATTTATTTTAATAATGATTACAACGCAATGGCACCAAAAAATGCACTTGAAATGCTAAATATCATAAATGGATAAATATCAAATTATTTTTTGGTGTTAATTATAAGAATTCAGTTTTAATTTTGCTTGCAGTTGAAACCATTTCCTCTGCAGCCTTTGTATAATTCATAATCTTCATCATTGGTCCCCTCAGATGGAACTCACCAGTAATTAATCCCTGTATGGGATCAATCTGTGATTTTATTAATTTTATCCAGTTTGAATAGGTTCCATAATATAAAAATGTTGATTCGGGGAGCTTGTTAAGATTTTCAGAACATTTATACTCAATGCATTTTCCTCCGGAAAGTTTTAAATAAAGATACCAGTTTTCTGGATGTTTGTCATCTGCATTTATTCCAAAGGTAATTGTATCGTTCCAGTA
>NZ_LKBH01000163.1:0-1064 GCF_001402935.1 Acidiplasma cupricumulans
ATATATATGTTCTTTAGATTTATAATAAATCATCCAGGTTGTTGGAGTTCTATTTTATCTGAATACCCTTATGTATATGGAGAATTAATAGCACAAAAAATTAAAAATAATTCGTATATAGACGCATATGTATTATTCAAAAATTTAAATAAAAAAAATAATAATATGGGCAATTTATTTATTGATATCAAAAAGCACAAAAGCATATATGATATAGAAAAAATACAAACTATTAAAGACAAAAATATATATATTACCAAAATAAAGGCCGAACTTAACAATTCAATAAGTCAGGTTGTTGATATTTACGACTCACCATTTTATCGGGAACTATTTTATAATGGTTATGAAATTTGGTATGTTTTTTCATGGTATGAAAATTTTATTAAAATTATAAAAGATATAAATAAAAGAGGAACATTAATAAATTTTGAAAAACTGGATTATGATGAGTTTGAGAATAATATTATCGATATGGATATATCAAGTAATATAAAATTATTATCAGAGGTTTATAAGTTAGGATACTATTCCAAACCAAAAAAATCTAATTTAAAATTTTTAGCTGATAATTACAATACCACAAAATCAAATTTATCAAAAAAACTTAGATTATTAGAGATAAATGCTGTATCATATTATTTAAGATCTCATATAATTACTGATGACATTGATAAAGTAATACATAGCTATAAAAGTAAACTGAACAATACTGATAAGCAATAAATTTATTATATACCTATTATTTTTAGTTATTATAAAATTTACTTTATTTGATTAATGTTAAGAATGTTAGTTATAATGCCTACTATAAGGATATGAATGTTCATTTTTATCTGAATTTTGTTTCTGATAATATGATTATAATTATACAGCATATATTAACTTTAACAGTTGCAACAAAATTTGTGGACCCGTATACATTTGAGACTAATTATGAAGGATATCCTGTATCTGCTATTCTAGACTAATAAAAATGTAATAATATATTGATAATAACCAAAATAAATTTTAATGATATTAATATATAAGGAGAATATATTTAATTTAATCCATTTAATATA
>NZ_LKBH01000164.1:0-1022 GCF_001402935.1 Acidiplasma cupricumulans
TAAATTTTAATTCTTATTACATAATTCAGAGTTTGGATTTTTTAGCTACTAAAAATTTATATATTTATCTTATATGGCAACTTGGTGGTTTAATCGATTATAATAATTCTAAAAAGGGTCTTATAGAAATATTATCGTCAACTGTAATATGGGGTTCCATACCTGTTTTTGCCATCTGGTCAATGCTCCCATCACCCGTTTTTGTTTTCTTTAGAGTTTTAATATCATTTCTGTTATTATCAATAATATTAAGGAAGAATCTGATAAAAATATTAAAGAAATTATCCAATTTTTATGTAATTTTATCCGGTATATTAATATCATTAAACTGGGTTTTTTTATTTTATGCAGTTTTTATGATCCCTGTTTCAGAGGCAATAATATTTTATTATACTGGCCCGGTTATAGCCATATTATTCTCACCATTTTTGAAGGAAAAAATAAATAATGGTGGGTTATTGAATATTTTTGTATCCTTCACAGGAATAATAATAATGTCACTGGGGTCATTGAATTTAAATATAATTGGCATAATATTGGCATTGCTATCTGGGATAACATACGGTTTATTATCTGTAACAAGCAAATTTTCCTCCAGATATGTAAATTCAATAGATTTGGTGTTTCTGCAGTCGGTAATATCAGCAATAATATTATTACCGTTTTTATTTATAACCAAATTCATAATAAACTATGATGTAATAATAATTATAATAATATCAGGATCCGTGCAGACTGTCCTTGCATTATTTTTATGGTATGATTCATTAAAAAATTTAAACATACAAATAGTTTCAATACTGAGCTATCTTGATCCTGTTTTTGCAATAATATTTGCACTGATATTATTAGGGCAGATACCGTCATTGTATACAATAATAGGAGGCTTGCTATTAATAGGCAGTGGAATAATAACCACTGGCAGTACCATCAGAAGATACAATGTAAAATCGTTTAATGTCATGGATAGGCCATAAATATAATTTAAAGTCCAATTAAGAGCAGTTAATTTATACATTTAA
>NZ_LKBH01000165.1:0-994 GCF_001402935.1 Acidiplasma cupricumulans
TGATATAATAATAATATCCATATTCTTCCTGATATATATGCCACTTATATTACCTTCATATTTTGGTTCATACATATCATTGTCATCTAATGGCCCAATAGCCGAACCATTAGGAGAGTATGCTTCATTCACAGATAGTTTCCAGGGCGTTTTATTCCTTATGCCATATAGTTATACTGGAGAAAAAATTGGTAATATCGCAACATATGGTCTACTTACAAATTTCAAAATGTTTTTTAATATATATCTATATCTCTTATTTTTGTGCATCATTCTTCTCTTGATTTTTAGTCTTATTATCAGAGCAATTAATTTGAAAAATTTAATTTTCAATTATTATGAAAACAGTGAAGAAGATACTGAATAAACCTGCTAATGAAATATCAGAATCAATGAATCTTGATATAAACTCAAAGAGGATTAAATTCATTGACCATGCATATGCCATAATTTACAGTGCACTGCATGGCTGTGATTTAACCGATACATCCATTGACAATGGAATAAGCAGGTCATGGCTGTCAAAACTCAATAGCAATAAACCGTACATGCCATTCATTCAACTCTTCTATAAATTATTAGATCCATACATCAAGGCACATAACTACAGGGTATACAGCAAATACATGCGTGTGCTTGCTTATAGACTCAACATTCATTAAAACATTAATGAATGGACCAGGCAGCTATAAGGGAATATCAGATGGAATGAAGGTACATGTCCCTGCAGTAGTATTCCCATTTACAGTTCCACTGAATGCATACATATCATCTGCAAATGTAAATGATTCATCCTTATTTGATAATGATGTTGGATAGTGATTCTTAAACAAAAATCTTTCCATTTCATGAGACATTGAGCATTGAACTCTTATAATAATTAATCTTTCTTCTTCTGTAACTATCTTTCAAATTCTTTAAAAATCCTCTGTAATATTCCCTGAAACTACTATCATTATTCCATTTACCTAAAAACTGCAAAGGTGAATAGTAA
>NZ_LKBH01000166.1:0-912 GCF_001402935.1 Acidiplasma cupricumulans
ATTAATAATGTTTAATTTTAAAAAATATGAAATTTTAATTAAAAATCACATAATTCCGGCAATATTTATTGGAATAACTGTATCAATAACAATCTTTATTCTGTCAGTAACGCATATATATTTTGTACCGTTTGCAAAATTTATAGTGTTTTCTTCATTTGCATCAACTTCCTTTTTACTCTTTATGATGCCCGATAATAAATCGGCAAAAATAGATAAATTTTTGAAAAGTTATATTATAGCTGGAATAGTTGGAGTTTTAGGATTTTATATGGCATTTTTTATTTCAATATATTATGTGATTGCCCTTGTGGAGACCTTAGTTGCCATACTGCTTGTTATTTTCCATTCTGAACATCCGCCGGCAATGGGCATAGGCATTGTTTTTATTCTGCAAACTATCAGTTATTTTGCAATATTTTTCTTGATAACTGGCATGGTTATAATAGCAGCTCTTGATTTTCTTTTAAAGAAATTCGTCATTGTGATTGAAGAAGATTTACAATAATTTAAACACATAAATATGTTTAAATATTTAATTATAATATTTTTAAATATGGTAACAAAGGAGGAAATTTTGGAGGTATTAAAGCAGGTATCAGATCCGGAAATTGGCATGGATGTGGTTAACCTTGGACTTGTATATGATGTACAGATAAACGGGGATCGCGTTTATATTAAAATGACTATGACGGCCCCCACCTGTCCGGTAACACCGTGGATACTATCTGAGGCACAAAAGGAGGTCGAAAGCCTTGAGGGGGTTGAGGCTGCCGATATAGAGCTTGTATGGGAGCCGCAGTGGACTCCGGACATGATGAGTGATTATGCCAAGGAACAGTTAAACATGTACTAAAATGTTGATGTTTCATGGTTATTCAGGTTTATAATAAAAAATATTTATTCATATTA
>NZ_LKBH01000167.1:0-834 GCF_001402935.1 Acidiplasma cupricumulans
AAAAAATATTTACGATTAAAATTATAGGCTGTGTGTAAGATTATCTATTCTGCCACCATCAACAACAAGCACCTGACCGTTCATATATTTTGAGGCATCGGTTGCAAGGAATAAGGCAGCATCTGCTATGTATTCGGGTTTTCCAAACATTTTCAATGATGTTCTTGAAATGAAAGAATGTTCAAGATTTTTTATCTCTTCACTGGTTTTACCACCTATCGTCATATCTGTTTCTATCCATCCTGGTGCTATGGCATTTACCCTGACACCGGTACCTGAAAGGTCAAATGCAAGCCTCTTTGTTAACATAATGACGCCCGCCTTTGATATGGAATAAAATGTGGTATTGCTCGCTGCTGTTCCAACACCTGCATTTGATGCCATATTTATTATTATGCCCTTATTCTTTTTGATATCCTCAAGGCATTCCTTTGCAGCGTATATTTGGCCCATAAGATTAACAGAAATCATTTCATTAACCTTTGCGTCGTCAAAATCATCCCATGAGAGTAAATGCCACATGCCGGCGTTGTTTACCAGAATATCTATTGTGCCCATTTTTTTATGTATTTCCTCTATCATATTTTTTACGCTGTCATGGCTAGAAACGTCCGCCTGAAATATTTCTGAACCCGGTAATTTTTCCCTTAAAAGTTCTGCAGATCTGGCATCATGATTATAGTTAATGGCTATTCTTGCACCCTCTGCACTGAATTTTTCCGCAATGGCACGTCCAAGACCCTTTGATGCACCAGTTATTAAAACTATTTTATCCTTTAGAAGATTCATAATTTTTAATAATGCGCCCATTTATAAAATATTTTTTTTATTCCA
>NZ_LKBH01000168.1:0-2242 GCF_001402935.1 Acidiplasma cupricumulans
ATGTACCTGTGGAGCATAGGGAATTTACGCCTGTGGAGACCTTCACCTCTGTCCCTGAAGGGATTAATATAAGCCCGTATGTAAGGATAAGTGTGGTCAATGAATCAGGAAGCCTCATTGCCTTGGCATGAGGTAGCTCACAAAATATAATATAAAAAGGCTTGTAATAGACTCAATAGAACCACTGGAAATAAATTCAAACGAGGAAAGCATAAGATACCTGTTTAATGAATTAAGAAACCTTAACTGCGTTATAGTTGCAACAAAATTCATTAACATTATAAATTCAAATCCAATCGACGATATGTTTTTCAGCGGCATAGCCGAAATAGGCACCGTAATCGATGTTAATCTAATAAAAAACGTTTTTATAATCAAAAAATTTAGCCTGAGGGATAATTCAAAAAGGATCTTTGAATTCAACATAACCCCGGATGGCAGGCTCGAATTAAAGTGAGTACATGAAGATAAGGCTATATATCCTTGCCTTTTTTTCATTAATAGCCATACTTCTTTATTTATACTTTTTAATATATTCCTTAATATTATTTGATAAAACACTAATTGAAAGAATTCTTAGCATTATTTTAATATTAATCAACGGATTTTTTATAATGCATTCACTTTCATATTCGTATTATTATGTTACGGCATCAACAAAATATGAGGAAACTGTAACATATTATTTCAGCAGGTATTTTCCGTTCCAGACCTCTGTATTTATAGCAACATTTAATGAATCCCCTGATGTTCTGGAAAACACAATGTTGAATGTAAAACTGATGTGCCGCAGGGGGAATGGCATACCGTATATACTCGATGATTCAACCGATAGGAATAAGCAGGCTGCAATTATGAACCTTGCAAAAAAATATAATTTCATTTATGTGCACAGGGAAAACCGCAGGGGTTACAAGGCAGGGGCATTAAACGATGTGCTTAAATCCATAAATACAAAATACTTTGCCGTTTTTGATGCCGATCAGGTACCACTTCCTGAATTTTTAACAGAAATACTTCCAATTATGGAGGAGGACGATAAAATAGCATTGATACAGGTCCCACAGAGGTATGTTAATAATAATACCCATGTTGCAAAGGGTGCAAACGACATACAGGAGGTTTTTTACAATTTTATAACGCAGGGAAAAAGCCTTGAGGATAGCATGTTTTCATGCGGTTCAAATGTGCTGTACAGAACGAGCATAATTAAAAAAGTTGGCGGATTTGATGAACAGAATGTAACCGAAGACCTGGCAACGTCAATTAAAATACATGAGGCAGGTTACAAGACCATTTATTATAACCGGCCACTTGCATCTGGTGAGGCACCGGAAACGTTAAACTCTTATTTTATTCAGCAGTCAAGGTGGTCACAGGGTTCCATGGCCATATTTTTCAGGGTTCTAAAACTTCTATTTAGAAGAAAAAAATTAACAATAAGGCAGAAAATTGGATATCTTGTGACCACATCATGGTATTTTGTTGGTACCGTGAACATTATTATGCTCTTATTTCCCCTGTTATTCATATTTTTTAACATTGTATCAATTATTACGCCAAAAATATACATCTTTATTCTTGGATTTTATATAATATTTGAATTCTTTGCATTTTCCATAACAGTATACAGCATTAATAAATCCATCATTCCGGTTTTAAGGAATATCTCGCTAACCTTTATAATAAGTCCTGTCCTTGTTAAATCTGCCTTTTATGCCCTAATAGGAAAAAGAACATCCTTTAAAGTTACCCCAAAGGGGGATTCGACAAAAATACCCATAAAAGGAATCTGGCCAAATATTTTAATGATATTTTTAACATTATCAGGGACATTTTATTCATTATACAGATATATATTTACAGGCCTAATACAGTATGTTTTTAATGGAATTTTTTTAATATATTTCACAATTCTGGGCTTAACAATATTTTATTATAACAAATAATTACTGCTTCATAAATCTAAAGAGAAGAATTATTGCTATTATTCCGAATATGTTAATTATTAAAAGCGGAAGTGATACCTCATATCCGAGGAATCTTGAGAACATGAAGTAAACATATATGGTTGTTACACTCTGAACCATAAATATTAATGAAATTATTATAATCTGTGAATATATTTTGGCACCGGTTTGTTTATATGACCTGAGAAAAACCAAGAATATAGAAAGGAACAGTATAAATTCAGCCGAAATTAGCCCTATATTGGATATCCATAATAATTCCATCTTTTGTA
>NZ_LKBH01000169.1:0-753 GCF_001402935.1 Acidiplasma cupricumulans
CTCGGAAAATTTGCTGTAATCATCCGGCCTGTGGACATTAAGTTCAGAATTTTTCATTGTATTAATAATAAATTCAGGCGGGAATTTAATCGGAAGGTTGTCAACAATGAATTTTGCAGCTTCCTCAGGTTTCTCCTTTAATATTTTAATTCCAAGGTTATATGCATCAATGAATTCCTTGTCCTTTCCATTGAATATTGCGGCCCCGCAGCTACCAGGTATGTAAATGTTATATTTCTCAAAATATTTCTCAAGGCTTTCACCGCCCTCTGACATTGCCGGAACCACTGCAGAGTCAATCTCTCCTTTCTTCATTGCCTCCATGAGGTCATTTATTCCCTCATAATATTTGATTTCAACAGTCTTCCCAGTTTCACTAACGAATGCTCTAAACAGTATATCTGCCGCTCCGCCCTTTCTGGTTAATCCTATTTTATAACCAAGCTTTGGTATAACAACAGACAGGTGTTTTATTGTTACATAGCTTATGGGCAGGTTTCTTTTAATCAGTGAGACTGTTGAATCAAGTATAATATCTGCCTTCCCCTCCTTCTGAAAATCTATATCAATATCATCTCTCTCCATCTTGGCCGCCACTATAGGGTAGCAGACCGGTCCAGGTGCTGCAATTACTTTCATAATACTATATGGATAAATAATTTATTAATGTAATGTTTCACATGATAAAAACATAAATTGTAAATAGTAAATGATTTATGTATTTATGAATGCCATTTTTAATATTAAATTTTA
>NZ_LKBH01000170.1:0-696 GCF_001402935.1 Acidiplasma cupricumulans
TCTTTAAATCTATTAATTTGCCCTTTCTGTATGCACCATCTGCTGTTATTACTGTTTTTGATCTTGAATCATTTATCCTCTGTGCAAGTGCCTCCTCTCCAAAGCCTGAGAATACAACATTGAACACCGCACCGATTCTTGCACATGCAAGCATTGCAACCGGTGCCTCAAGGATCATTGGTAAATATATTGTAACATTATCACCCCTCTTTATTCCAAGGTTTAATAATGCCCTGGCAAATGCATTTACCCTCTTGTATAATCCATAGTATGTTACAACCTTTTCATTCCCCGATTCTGATACCCAGATAAATGCAACCTTGTTCCTTTTATACGTGTTTATATGCCTGTCAAGGCAGTTATATGACATGTTGGTCTTTCCATTTATAAACCATCTGTAGAATGGCTTTTTTGAATCATCAAGAACCTTTGTGTATGGTGAGAACCAGTCTATTATGGATGCATGTTCATTCCAGAATTCATCCGGATTCTCAAGGGATTTTTTATAGGTCTCAAAATACCTCGATAAATGCGCGCTATATCTTTCATTCATGGGTAGTGTATCATTCATAATTAAAAGTAAAATAAAACTGTATTTAAATCTTTTTACAAATTTCTTATACCCATATACGGCATATGCAGTAAAAAATTACTAATTATGGTAACAATAAAAATGAGATTTGTATAAATACTATA
>NZ_LKBH01000171.1:0-629 GCF_001402935.1 Acidiplasma cupricumulans
TTCTTAATGTAATATTATCTGGTATTATACCATTGAATTTCCTTATAATAGCATCATCTATTGCATTTATTGCATCCCTGGTCGTGCATGATGCATTATAATTATAGCCATACCATTCATTGGAGAATGCATCCTTAATGCACATTAAATAGGTAATTTCATTGTTTGTAGGTATATAAATAATATCTATTTCTATTAACATCTCTAGCTTATCTGCTTGTAATAATTTTAATTCTCTTCTATTCTTATGGTTATGCAATGGTAAAGTTAGATTATTATTCTATATTGTCCCGTAAATATTTCCTATATATATCCGGTAAAAATATAATAAAAGAATACACACCAAGAATGAAATTAAATGATAAAAAAATAAAATACATAATAAGGGAAAAAATTAAAAGAAGATTATCAACAGAAATAGCCAAAGAAATGAAGATAAGCACAGGGTATGTAAATTATATTTACAAAAAATATAAGGAAGATGGAGAATATATTATAAATAATAAAGGGAAACCAAAAATAATAACAGATAATGAAATAGATACTGTTAAGAATATTAAAATTAAATAACCATTATCAGGTCCGGAAAGAATATGGAAATACCTTAAGAAGATAAATATAATAATTTG
>NZ_LKBH01000172.1:0-559 GCF_001402935.1 Acidiplasma cupricumulans
ATATATTATTTTAAATAACTATATGATTGTCAGGTAGGTTTTTATTAAAATTCCAGGGTCGACAGGCAGTGACCCGGTTTTTACACATTCATATGCTATCATTTTAATATCGTTATAATTTCTTGAATCCATAATGGTTATATTCCTGTTTTCTGGTATGAAATCCATTAAATTTTTAAAATCACCGCGGTAAAATGTTTTTTTATCTTCAGTGTATCTTCCATACTCTGGAATGGTATCGGTTATTATTATTTTACCCATTTTTGAAAATTCCATCAGGTATGCTTTTATATTACCCCTGAGGGCGCTGTCTATTCTTAATAATATTGTTTCATTGCAATAAAACTTTAAAACCATTTTAAATCTATCAATTGATTTTTGCACATCCGCATTTCTGGTTTCTATATCAACACATACGTAATCGTATGCATTGATATCTATAAGTTTAATATTATAATATGGTACTGTAATTGAATTATTCAGCATTGAGGCCATTATCTGGGCATACCCCTTTTTTATTGAATCACTATATATCCTTGCATCAACATCCATTGTAAGA
>NZ_LKBH01000173.1:0-533 GCF_001402935.1 Acidiplasma cupricumulans
AATAAAATACTATATAAAAATTATAATATAAAAAATTAATGCGCCAAAACAATATGTGTTTGTAATTAAAAATTAATGAAGATTTTTAAATTATGCATAAAGTATTTAAACCAATAACACTTATATTCTAAACATGGAAATACTGGCAATGCCTGTTACAGATGGTATGGTTGACATGCCGGGGAAGGCCAGGGAGGTCCATATCTTTAAAATATCTGATAACAGGAATAAATGCAATCTTATTAAAAAATATAAAAATCCTGCCCTGGAGATAAAATCCGATGGTGGCCTTCCAATGCTTGAAACACTGTTTAAGTATGGTGTGAACACATTAATAGTGCCTGGAATTGGAGAGCCGGGACTTAATTTTTTGGATAATAAAATAAAGGTATATATTTCAGGCGGAGAGGAAACAGAATGCATTAAAAATTATTTATTAAATAAGCTAAAATCAACAGACAAACCAACAATATCCGATTGTTCAAAGGAATTATTAAAGAAATCGGCCAAATATAAGAATAAAATATAATTTA
>NZ_LKBH01000174.1:0-13689 GCF_001402935.1 Acidiplasma cupricumulans
ATATTAATGTTTTATAATCCATTATGAATTTTGCGGTTCCGTTTTTTGATGTCATTTCAGATCTAACAGGTTACATTGACGGCACGAAAATATCCATGCCTGGTCAGGGCTGGTTTATAGCAAATCATATTGTAAGCTATTTTTACCGTAAAAATATAAAGACTTACATTGAAACATTACCGGCTGTAATGGTAAGAAAGAGGGCTATGGGAAATTTTCTGAGGATTGGGGGCCTGAGAATTAACCTCACTCCAGATATTGTTTTTTTAAATAAAAATATGATAAAACACATAAAATATATGAAATTGTTTGATTTTTATAAGGATTCCATTGTTATAGCCACAAATATTAATGACCTTCAATTGTGTGATATTAAGAATTATAAATCTGGGATTCCCAATCCAGTTTACAGTGCCCTTGGCATTGCTTTCAAAAAAATTTATGAGAAAAAGTGCGGGTACTTTGGTGATTTGAAGAAAAGTAGTTATTTTTCTAAGGCACACTACAGGGAGATACCGTCCTTGCTTTTAAAAAATGAAATCAACGCAGGTATATTGTGGCGTAGTGAGGCATTATACTGGAAATTTAAATACATTGAAATACCAGAAACAGAAACAGTTTTTTCCGTTGCGCTTTTAAATGAAAATGAAAATTCAAAACAAGTTTACGAGGCCTTACAATCAGGGGAATTAAATATTTATTATGACAAATATGAATGTTGTATTAATAAAAAGTCATAAACAATAAAAAGGAAATTTGTATAGATTAATATCATAAGATTATATTATTTTGGTGGCCTTAAGGCTGTAAAGACACCTATTAAAGTTATTGTTGACCCCCCTATTTGAAGGATTCCGGGTTTTACATCAAGCATGATAAAAGTAAAAATAAATGCGAAGACGGGTACAAGCAGTACACCAGCACTGGCCCTCACAGAACCAAGAGTTTTAACAGTGTTAAACCATAAATAGTATCCAAAAACCTGTGCAAGTATGGCGAGTATTAAAATAAAAAATATTACCTTCAGGGAAAATTTAAAATAAAAATCAAATGGCGTTATGGATATTGAAAATGGAAATGATATTAAGGCCATAAACGCGTTTAATTTCAAAACATTGGCATTCTTTAAATTTCTTGAATAAAAAACTGTTCCACCGGCCCAGAATATGGCAGCAATCAATGCTATTATTATTCCTATGTCAAATTTTACAGATGTAATTGAAAGGGACACACCGGCAAATGCAATGATGATTCCAAGAATTATACGCCTGGCAGGTCTGTAGCCAAGAAGCATTTCAAATATTATGACAAATATGGGCTGGGTGTATATCATAACAGATGCAAGGCCGGGGTTATTTGATTCTGATATTCCAAGATTTAATAAAGTTAAAAATGCAAATATATTTAAAAGCCCGGCAATCATCTCTTTTTTTCCAAATACATAACCCCTTGCCATGAAAAGAAAAAATATGGTAGATATCCCAATTCTGGAACATGAAATAATTAGCGGAGAAACATATACAGATATCTCCTTTGTAAATGGATATGTAAATCCCCAGATAACAACAAGGGGGATAAGAAATTTTATTCCTGAGAAATTTTGCATGGCATTATCTTTATTAAAAATAATATAAAAACTCTTCCAAGTAAACAAATAAAAGTATATTATAAAAGATATCATTAAGAGCCATGGACATAGATAAAATCCATAATGATGGGGAGAGTATTAAAAAAATGCTTGATGATGCAGGCTATTATAAAACTCCAGAGGATTATAATCCGGATTTAGAAGATAACAATATAACCTTTTCCAATGCATATCCAATAAAGGCCTTTGAAAAATTTTTAGGCTATTATGATTCTGATAATAGAATAGCATATAACCCATCAATTTCAATGCATACTGATTTTTCATTCTGCCTTACAGCATGCAGGTACAGAAAAATTGGTTCAAAAGATACTGTTGTCCTTGATGGAGTCAGTAATGAAAAATATGATAAAAAGGCCAGATTCGCACTTAATTATTTTAAAAGGGAATATAATATAAATGGTTTCTTTGATTTTTACATAAAAAGGTATAGGAATTATGGAAATGCGAAGGGTTTAAGTGAATCGTCAGCTGTTGCAGCCTCAGCATCTAGGGCTTTAATAGCAAATGTCTTTGGTTCAGACGCATCAGAGGATAATGTTTTTGTCTCAAGATATGCACGCCTTGTATCTGGGTCTGGTACCAGGGCCGCACAGAATGGCATATCCATATGGCTTTCATATCCAAAAATGGAGTTAAAGGATTGCGCGGCATTTAATCTGGGCAAAAATAATACAAAATTATATTATGGCATATTTCCTAAATATAGTGATATACCAACGGACAATGCACATAAAATAGCAGTAAACTCATTATTTTATGAAAAATGGGTAAATGAAAAATATATAAATATAAAAAAACTTATTTTAAACAATTTCGATGTAAATGACATGCTAAAAATTGCCGAAAATGATATGCTAAGATTAAATTCGGTACTCTTCTCAGGGGGGCTTGTAATTCAAACGCCCGAAAGTATAAGGCTTTTGCATGAAATATTAAAGTTTAAGGCGAAAAATGATGGGCTTTACTTCACAGCAGATACGGGGCCATCAATAATGATCCTATCCTTTGACCATTCTTTAATAAAGGAGTTTACAGAAAACGTTGATGATTCTTATCTTAATGGTTCATACAATTTTAACGGATACAAGCAGAAAATGAATGATTTTACCAAGGAGGCAAATGAATATTTTATTAAAATTAATTAAATACAACATTTATTTAAAAAACAGTTATAAACCAAATTGACATCAGAAATTATGATGAGATTATTCTCAAGGGAACAGATTAAAATCATCTCCCTTGTATCCATGACAATAGGTATGCGTACTCTTGGTTTATTCATGGTGCTTCCCATTTTTTCAATATATGGGTCTATATTTACAAATTCATACATTCTAATAGGACTTGCACTTGGAGCATATGGAATAACCATGGCAATATTTCAGACACCTTTAGGAATACTATCTGATAGATATGGAAGAAAAAAAATAATGGCGGTTGGAATAATTACATTCATAGCCGGAAATTTGATCTCTGCATACCCGGTAAATATATACGGTCTGATAATTGGCAGACTTATAGAGGGTGCCGGTGCAGTTAGCTCTGCCGGTATAGCCCTTGTACATGAAAATGTTAGCCCAACAACTAGAAATATTTCCGATGCAATTATAGGAATATCAATAGGTTTCTCATTCATGATAGGCGTCATTATAGGTCCTTTGCTTTCAATAGTCATAAACTATTCAGGGATTTTTATAATAGCGGCAATTATAGGAGGTATTTCATTTATTCCCTTAATTATGATAAAAGAATCAAAAAAAATAAAAGAGTTCTCAGCAAATTCTGGAATAGATAAAAAATTAATGATTGTATCATTTATCAGCTTTTTTATTTATTTTTATATGATTGTATTTTATTTATACCTACCATATTTTTCATTAAAATATGTTCCAGTTTCGGGATTTTATAAGTTTTTGATACCAGCGGTGATAATAGCAGGAATAATAGGGCTTTTAATAGCAAGACCTGCAGATAAGAATAAAACAGTTTTCTTTTCATTAGTTTCTCTTGTTGTGCTTCTTATAAGCATTCCAGTATATTTTATGAACCCATTTATTAAAAATATATATTATTACTATCTTGCGGTAACGCTATTTTATTCAGGATATATAATAAGCGAGACAGTTTTTCCAACACTTATAACAAGGCTGGCCAGAAGGGACAGTTATGGTGGAAATCTTGGATTTTACACATCAATGCAGCATGCAGGAGTATTTTTTGGGGCTGTTATAGCAGGCCTGCTTATTATAAATATAAATAGGGATATACCTGTAATGGTTCTTTTAATTATTTCAATAGTATTTTCAATATTTATGCTCTATTATGTGACAAAATTCAGGGAGGTATATCTGGATACCCATTAATTATTTTAAATGGTATAAACATACTGATAAGTTAAAGTTAATATATTTTGAAATTATATAGGAATCGCAGAGGTTACCGAGTCTGGACAAAGGTGCCAGATTAAGGGTCTGGTTCCGAAGGGGTTCGCGGGTTCAAATCCCGTCCTCTGCATTTTTATAATATATTCCTATAATTTTATTAAATATGTAGTTAATATTAAACATTTATTAAATGATTTATTATAGGGTCAAAATGGATGTATACACTGCAATTAAAAAAAGGCGGGACGTAAGATCATGGTTCAGCAATGAAAAAATACCTGACGAAATTATATCAAAAATATTAATGGCTGGGAATTATGCACCGTCAGTTGGTTTATCACAGCCGTGGAATTTTATTATAATAAAAGATATTGATATAAGAAAAAAAATAAAATCCATTGTTGATAAAAAAAGAATTGATTTTTATAATTCATTGCCTTATAATAAAAAGAATAAATTTGAAAGGATAAAGATAGAAGGTATTTTGGAATCTTATATTAATATCGCTGTGACATGCGATTTCAGCAGGAAGGGCCCGGATATAATAGGTAGATCAACAATAAGAGAAACATCCGAATACAGTGTTGTTCTTGCAATAGAAAATATGTGGCTTGCTGCAAGATCTGAGAATATAGGCATGGGATGGGTCAGCTTTTTTGACCCAGAGGATGTTAAAGATGTCCTAAAAATACCAGAAAGTATAAAATTAATAGCATATCTTACACTTGGAAAATTAACAGAGGATCATGATATACCTGAACTTGAGGAAAAAAACTGGGAAAAACGGAATAATTTATCAGAATACGTTTTTATGGATAGATGGGGAAATAACCCTGATAAAAGCTTTTGTGATTTAATAAAAAATACAAAATTATAAATTTTTTGTATAATTATATTTCTATACCTCTCATTACCGAGCCCTACTAACACTGGATGTCTGGAATGATGGGATTTTCCAGATAAATTGTATATATGCCCATGAGGTGATATATATGAACCTTCTGATCCAAACGGCATGGATCCAAAAATCCCATGGAAACTACCAATCACTTGCCCATGCATGTGGGCAGATGCTACAGGATTCATGGCCACAGAATGTTAATGTATAAAATATAAAAAAGAAAAACCTAGTTGAATTAACAGAACCGCAATGTTATGTTAATTTCCACTGTCAGAACATGCTTACCGGTTACCGCGAGGAGATATTAACTTATGTATAACAATTACATGAGACTTAAACCCACCATGGCAACAAACTTATATGAAAATATAATATTAGTGGTTGTGACCTCCAGAATAATTCCAATTGCTTTAATAATTATATTTATTTTGGTATCAATAAATCCTAGCCATACAGGTTCTGGCGGTAACAGAATCCTAACAGAGCCAGATAAAAATGTAAAAAGTCAGATAAGCACAAATTATGCATATTCAAGAGAGCCTGCACCGATGGGGATAGCAGATTATGGGATTGGTTATAATAACGTTCCCTATGAATATAATACAACCTCATTTATGGGTATTGTAAATATTACTTATATACACACATACAACTCTTCCATAAATTCAACACTGCCTTTTGGTAGATATGGCATGTCTGTACAGTTGAATACAGTTATGAGATTTTCATCTGGTGAAAAAACCTACGTTTACTGGGCACAGAATGTTGCAGTAATAAATACATCAGATAATGAAATAGCATTTATAGATAATGTTTGGAATATGTCGTCACAGGATTCTGTAATGAAAAATTCAACAATTTCTGGAAACGGAAGCATTTATGGGAATGCATATATAGCTTCTGCATCAGAAGCACTACCCGGCAATTATAAAAATCTAAAAACACCATTTTTTATTAAATTTATAACTAATGTAACAGAGGTAAATGGAAGACCTGAGTTGATTTTTATGTATAATGATGGTTATGGCTGGGTAACATACGATTCACCAGAATTTAAATTTGTATCCGGTCTCACGGCAAAACCTGTTTTTACGGTTAATGGGTATAAATTAACCCCGTCAGATAATTATTACGATGCCGAACTTGTTCTCGGTGGACCTGGAAATGGAACAAAAACGGTTGATGAAAAATCAAATATTGAAATGTATCTAAAGTACTGGAATGGACATAATTACCAGATGATAACAAATGCCTTTAATTATGGTTCTGACACGCAGGAGGGGATATGCAATGTAACAGATACATATAAATTTAATAATGGTTTTATTTATGCCTCAGTTATTAATTCATCATCCAATAATGAATTGAAGCAGATATATAATTTAAAGGATGTTGCGCTTGTTAATATAAGTTCAAATCTTAAATCTGGATATATTAGTATAAATGGCACAATGCATCAATTTTTTAACTGTGATGCAAATCTGACACTGGCACCGGGATATTATAATATAACGGTTTATTCATCGAATCGCCAGTTTATTAAATCAGAATTTTATCAGTTAAGATCTGGTGAATACCTACATATATTTGCCGGGGCCTTTTATAAAATAATTTTAAATGAAAGCGGTCTTCCCGTAGGTACAAAATGGTACGTAAATTATACATACAGCACCTCGAATATATCAAATAGCATAATTATTATGCTAAAAAATGGCTATTATTCCCTTAACATTTCATCAGCAAATAAAGATTACAGACCAGAAAATTATACAATTAACATAAAAGTCAGTGGAAATAATCAAACTGTTAATATTACATTTATTCCTGTGCTTTTTAACATAAATATAATCGAACATGGTTTGGGTCCGGGGCAAAAATGGACAATAATAATCAATGGAACAAAGTATGAAACAACTGAAAAAAGTATAAGCTTAGATGAAATGAATGGTACGTATGAATATAAAATACCAGAAACTAATGGTTTTTATTCCTCAAATCCTACAGGTATAATAAGGATAATTGGGAATAATGTTACAATCAATATTTATTATCATAAGGGCATGGTTGATGAATTACAAGAATATTTATATTTATTCGTTGCAGGCATAATTGTTGCAGCATCAATATTTATTATATTTAAAAAAAGAAAGAGAAGATAGTCATGTTTATTTTTATATAGGTATAGGATTTTAAAATTCATTAAAAAATGATAATTTTTAACTTTAATTTGATTACAAATGCAATTTAATTAAAGATTTAATATTTTATTAAATCCATAACAAAAACTTAAATTGTTTTTCACAATTATATATGCATGCACCAGAATAGTGATATTAAAACACTTGCAGAATTGCTTGTCCACTCATTAAAATTATATGGTCACAATTTTATCTTTGGAACCACCGGAGCAGGTGAGGCGGAGATACAGGATGCCATCTCCAAGGAGGGGGATATTAAATGGATACAGGCACTCCATGAGTTCACAGCGGTAAGTTCAGCCGAGGGATACAGCCTTGCAAAGAATAAGACGGGAATAGCACTTGTGGATAGGATAGTTGGAACACAGAATTCAATTGGGGCATTATACTCTGCGTACATAAATATGGCCCCAATGCTTGTTTTCTCATCAAGGGATATCGCCGGAACCCATCTGCTTAAAGACCCAACTGCACATTACTCATCAAAGCATTTACAAATTGTTGAGCCGTGGGTAAAATGGTCAAACAATTCACAGACAGAAAAAATGCTTGAAGAGGACCTTTCAAAGGCCTTATTTATTACCCAGCTGGAACCAAAGGGAATATCATTTATTACATTGCGGCATGACCTTATGCAGCGGCGTTATAATGGTATAAAAATCAGAATTAAGAATTTTTATTACAATTACAGGGTTCCAGACGAAAAAACCATAGCTATAATATCAAATAAAATCCTTGAGGCACAGCATCCGGAAATATTTATTTCACATGCAGGAAGAAATCCTGAATATGTTGAAACCATGGTAAAATTTGCAGAGATGTTTGGTATAAAGGTGAGGGAGAGAAGGTATTTCATGAGCTTTCCACTAAGGCATCCGCTGCACCTTGGCTTTTCACCCAGAATGAAGCCACCAGAGCTTGGAAATGATGATCTTGCACTTTTATTTGAATTTGGAATACTACCCGGAAATAAGCTAAATGAAAATGTTGATGTTATAGACTTTTCAACAGATTTTGTTAGAAGGCGTGATATATACAGTGGTGGCGATTACGGTTCTTCAAACCTCTTTAATTCCATGGATATAATATGTGACCTTGGCCCGACCCTTGAGGTTATTATGAAGCATGCAAAAATACAGGGCAGTGACATGAATTTAATTAAGGAAAGAAGGGCGCGTATAGAGGATAAGCATAATAAATTAATGGAGGAAATAAAGGAATCGGCAAATAATGATATAAAATCAGGCAGGATCACAGCAAGCTCAATAGGCCATATTATAAACAGCAACTGGGAAAATGGGATGACCTTCATTAATGGAAGTATATCGCTAAACACAAAAATAAATCTGCAGATGGATTTACCGGAACCAGGATCTTACTTCAGCAATCCCAGTGGCCATTTGGGATCGCCTGTTGGTATGGCCTACGGCGCATTTCTGGCAAAAAATGAGGAGAATTATCTAAATGGCATAAGAAATTATAAACCGGTTATATGTATAACAGGTGATGGGGATGCCATATTCGGCAATTTTACATCTGCATTATGGTCTGTAAAGCATTATAATCTGGGTGTTGTGTATATAATATTAAACAATGGTTCATGGGCTGTTGAATGGCCATATTTTGAAAATACTATAGAGCGCATTGTTGCTGAAAAACATGATCATCAGTTTATTGACCTTGATTCACCAAGAATCAGCTATTCAAAAATGGCTGAGGCATTTAGCATTTCATCATATGATGTTAGAACACTCGAAGAGTTTGATTCTGCACTTAAAAATGCCATTAATGGTGCAAGAAGGGGTGAGCCTGCAGTTATAGACATAATTATGGATAAATTTAATCCATAACATGCATTTATTTTAAAATGTTCATTAAAAAAGTCTAAATATATGTAAATAATTTTTATAATATGGAAATCACAACATATAATCCTTATAATAATGAAGTACTTGGCAAATATAAGGTAATGGAACTTGATGAAATAAAGAAAATTATATCAAATCTTAATAATAATCAGAAGAAATGGAGGGAAAATATAGATTATAGAATAGATAAAATTAAAGAATCAAGGGGTAACTTTGAAAAAAACATGAATGACCTTGCAAAACTTATGTCATCTGAGATGGGAAAGCCAATAAGCCAGAGCATTGCAGAGGTTAAAAAAACACTATGGTTATTTGATTATTATATAGAAAATGCAAAAAATTTTCTTGCCAATGAGTATGTTAAAACTGAGGCAAAAAAATCATATATAAGGTTTGACCCGCTCGGAACCATTTTAATAATTATGCCCTGGAATTTTCCACTGTGGCAGGTTGCCAGGGCTGCAATACCGGCATTGCTTGCAGGTAATTCGGTATTACTAAAGCATGCTTCAATAGTTAGCGGTACATCATTGAAGATTGAGGAATTATTTAATCTGGATGTTTTTAGATCAGTTATTACAACAGGGGAAATCATAGACCAGGCAATACAGTACTCAGACGGCGTATCATTTACAGGCTCAACTGCTGCAGGATCAAAAATAGCATCCGAAGCTGCAAAGCACATTAAAAAATTTGTCATGGAGCTTGGTGGGTCAGATCCTTACATAGTCATAGACTCATCAAATCTTGAGAATGCGATTAAAAACAGTGTGTTTGCCAGACTTCAGAATAACGGCCAGAGCTGCATAGCCTCAAAAAGATTCATAATAAAGGACGATATTTATAATGAGTTTTATGAGGGAATGCTTAATGAATTTGAAAAGGTAAGAACCGGTGATCAGCTTGATGAAAATACCTATGTTGGACCATTATCGTCAGAGGCACAGAAAAATATAATATTAAAACAGGTAAACGAGCTTAAATCATATGGCGAGGTCATTGAAACTGGAAAAAATGAGGGGAATCTAATTAAACCAATGATTGTGAAACTTAATAAAGACTATGGCGAGGAGGTTTTTGGCCCCGTTGCCATGATAAAGAGCTTTAAAACAATAGATGAGGCAATAAAGCTTGCCAATGATACACCATACGGTCTTGGTTCATCCATTTGGGGGGATGAAAATGAGGCAGAAAAAATGGTACCTTACATGGATGCAGGCACGGTTTCAATAAATAAGATCGTGGCATCTGACCCAAGGCTTCCATTCGGTGGGACAAAGAAAAGTGGAATTGGAAGGGAATTATCAAGATATGGTATTCTGGAATTTACCAATATTAAAACTGTCTGGATAAATTAAGATACTTTAAATCTATTTTTTAAATATTTTATAAGTTAAATGTAAATGTTTTTTATACATTGATAAGTTTAAATTTGTTATTGTAATTTATAAAGAGGGAAAAGCCCGAGGGCAGCCCACGCCGAAAGGTGAGGAAAGTCCCCCCTCCACGGCAGACTGCTTCCAGCGAAAACTGGATTTCCGAGAGGAAAGGTAAAGGGACAAGAAATAATACGGTTCCTGCCTAAGGATGATTTGTAGAAATGACGTTTGCAGGAGTGCCGATGAGAACCCTCCCAGCAGGGAGCAAGTCTAAATTGAATCCGTGAACACTGCCGTGAGATTCAGGTAAGACGCATAGTCGAATGCTGCCAGCCGAAAGGTGAACAGAAGGGGGCTTACTCCGGGCATTTCCACTCTTTTATCAATAATAAAATAACTAGGCTGTTTGGCTTAGTGCATTATTGTGCCCTCTCAAACCAATATAAAGTAACATTGCAATAATGAATGATATGTAATAACTTATATCAACACCACCAAGGTACATTGAGGATATTATTCCACTGTACAAAAATCCCGGATTCATAAAAGGGGCTGAAACCATTAATGCTATTAAATAACTTGTAATGCCCGTTTTATTATAATCGTTTATTATTGAAAATTTTTTATTTTTGTTTATTATAAAGAAATCTGCTATTATAATACCAATCCATGGCGTTATCCAGTAATCCAGTATAAAAAGAAAATCCTCATAGAATAAATAAAATTTGCTGTAGGTTATTATGGCGGTTAAAAATGTAATAATACTTCCAATTATAACAACTGTTGATCTTTTAAATTTAAAACCAATAACCTTAAGGGATAATGAATTTGAATAAAGGTTTATTGCATCTGCGGCTATTCCACCCAAAAATAGGGCAAAAAGACCAAAAACACTGTATTTACCCAGGACAATTTGCATATCAATGGCGGGATTTCCATTGGGATTTAATGATAGAATGGCAACCAGCATGCCGGCAATTTCAGAAACAAATGCAGCAGAAAAACTTCCAAAAAATACATAGGGCACAACACTCTTTTTATCCTGTGTGTATCTTGAGTAGTCACCGGCGTACGGCGTCCATGATATTATATCTGAAAATGATGCGGCCAGGGTTATTCCAATTGCCACAGAATAATTTATATTTAATGGGTCATATGATGATATCATGCTATATTTTGAAAATGATATAAGGATTATGAATATAAATAAAAATGCAAGCACTATGCCCATAATTTTTTCAAATACAGCTATAACATGATGACCGGCATACGATAGAAGGAATATGGCAGCAGTGAGTATAAGGATGGAAATTACGGAATATACATGAAATAAAAGTGTAAATGCAAAGGCTGCTAGTACCAGATTAACAGTGGTCCATCCAATTGTGTTTAGCCATTGAAGCGATGATAAAAAATTTCCAAATTTTTTGCCAAAGGCCCGCTTCCCTGCAGACATCTGTGGAAGTCCGGTTCTTGGGCCGGTTATGGATATTATGCCAAGGAGTATGGAACCAAAAAAGGTTCCAGCAAATAATGTTATAATTGTATAATAAATATTTAAACCCATAATAACTGGTATAAATCCAACCGCAAAATCCCCTATTGTTAGATTTGAGGCAAACCATATTGGAAATAGTTCTCGTGGTTTTACAACCCTTTTATCCTCAGGTACCTCACCATAATCGTATATTTCGTTGTAATGTGAGGATTTTTCTTTCAATTCCCTTGGTTAATTTCTAAATTATTCATAAACCTTTTTAAAACTTTTTTATATTGTGTTATTCTATGTTTCCAGTAAATAATTCCTATATAGCACCTAAATATAAGGCTTCAACTCTTATAAATGTACCTATGTAGCAGGGGAATTTAAGCCTGTGGAGATTGATGCCCCTGCCTGAAAGATTAAAAATAAGTCCGTATGTAAGGGCAAGCGTGGTCGATGAATCATGAGGCCTCATTGCCATGGCGTTAGGTAAATCACTCTTTCTGAATGTGTTCTAACAAATTTTTCCCAGCCGGCACCTCCTGTGCCTCATCAATTATTATTATGTTGTTATCTGTTTTTTAATCAGTTTTTTGTATGCATTGTATATATCGTCAAAGTTTTTGATATTGTTTTCAAGACTTTTATCATCAAAATTTATAATTAATTTATCCTCTGGATTATAACCTTTATTAATAAATGATAAAGCAACCTGCAGTGATATGAATGATTTTCCGGATCTACGCAGGCCACTTTCCGTTACTATATTAATTTCGTTTAATATTTTAAGTATTTTGTTAATATAAAACTCCCTTAAAATACCTGTATAAGGCTTTTTATCCCGGAAATTGCAATATGATAGAATGCTGATAAATTCTTCATTGGAAATCAGTATGTCACATACGACATAATTTTATATGAATATTGTGTCACATATGACATACTATTTAAAAAATCCAAATGATAAATAAAAAATAAAATTAAGGCAATATAAAAATACACACAAATATCTAATAATAAAATATTATAATATTTGAAGCAATAGAGTGTTCCGACTTCTATGATTTGTTATCATTGTACTATGCTCCTAGCAAGTTTAAGGTTATTTTAGCATATTTTTTATATTTAGGCCTTCAAATGCCATTAAATTATGTTCTTTTATTAATTTATCCGATACTTTATACGCAACATTACCTATCTAACTTGATATTCCTGCCACTTTTTTTCTGAATTTTCTACGGTGTTAGGGTTCTTTATTTTCTTTGAAGGTATTATAGTGATCTTTTTTAATTTTTATACATAAATTTGATAAACCTACGTTCATTTCAATAATTTTTAATATTAATTAGAATTGATTTATAATGGAATGCGATGCCGCCGTGGCGTTAATAATTGATAATGATAATTTTCTGTTAATAAAAAGGGCAGATCTGGGAGACCCCTGGTCAGGGCAGATGGCTTTACCTGGAGGGCATAGGGAAAAAAGTGAGACCTGCTGCGATACAGCAGTAAGGGAAACCTATGAGGAGGTTGGAATAAAAATAAGAATAACAAAATATCTGGGCAATTATTTTACATTAAATAAAACATTGTCCGTTGCCGCTTTTTTAGCCGAATGTGTAACTAAAAATGTTAAAATTGATAACGAGGTGTCAAAATTTTTCTGGGTTGGATTCAGAGAGCTTAAAGAATATGATGGCACATTTAGGTATGGGTCTTATATAATATTTGGACTTACCTATAGAATTCTTAAGGATTTTTCAAATATGCATTAAACTGTTAAATTTTTTAATTTAAGCTCAAATTTTAATGTTCATAAATAATA
>NZ_LKBH01000175.1:0-417 GCF_001402935.1 Acidiplasma cupricumulans
TCTAATTAAATTTTTATTTCTTTTTTTTCAATGTCAATTAAAGTATTATATGGTGGAATTTTTTTATTGGAAAATAAAATCTCATACGCTATTCTTTTATTAGAAGAAATTAAATATTTCTTATGCACATATACACATTTATTAGATAAGATTTTATCGCAAAATATGCCTTTTTTAGAGTATAAGCTTTTGATAAATTCATCATTATCATAAGACACAAGCCAAGGATTTTTTATTTCATCTTCCAATAGTAAATCAGCTAATGCTTTATGATCATCTATATTAAAATAAAAATTATATAAATCTTTTCCAGCCTTAAAATATGGCGGATCAATATATAATAAACTATTAGAATGCTCATTAGCAAACTTTTGAATGAAATCTATGCCCTCTAAATTACTAAGCTCTATTTGTTGG
>NZ_LKBH01000176.1:0-13138 GCF_001402935.1 Acidiplasma cupricumulans
AATTTGTAAATAAACTAAAACTCTATATGATTATTTTTTAAAAAAAGTTTAAATATGATTGACAGGGTATTGTTAAAAAAGTTTATATACAATTTAGAATTTTATGCTTATGAAGAAAGGTTTGAAGATAGCTATTGCGATTGTTGTAGTGGTGGTGGTTGTTGCTGTATCTTTTTTGGCTTTATACCATCCGCCTGAGGTTTTTACAGATACATCCCAAAGGGCAGCACCGGAACAGCTTGATCCTGCTACAGGTTTTTTCACAACCAACGGACCGTTATTTGCGGCCCTTTTTAATGGACTTGTTGAATTTAACGGTAGCTCAACAAGCGTTGTCCCTGTTTTAGCCAGCAGTTACACAGTACATAATGACCAGAATTATACATTTACATTAAGACCATATGCAAAATTCAGTAACGGTCAGGCCCTAAATGCCACATCAGTCTGGTTTTCATTTGAGAGAGGTATAATCATGGGCCAGGGTCCATATGTGTCTGATTACCCAGGAATATTATTTAACTCAACAGTTTATTCATACTCGGGGATCGCAATTCCAAATGGAACATTGCAGGCACTTGAGCATGCTGGATATAAAATTCCAGATAATGCTAAATATAATAATAGTGGCACAATTTTAACAGATCAGCCAAATTACACAGTTGCTGCAATGGATCTTGACAACATTTTATCAAATTTCAATTATAACCATACAGAAATGGAGGTTATGGAATACCCGTACCAGGCATTGGTTGTGAATAATACATATAATTTTACAATCAATACCATGGTTCCATACTCATATCTGCTACAGGATATAGCAGGATGGTGGGGAGACATAGTTGAACCAAGCGATGTTGATGCCCATGGTGGTGTGACATATAACACGCCTAACTCATACCTTGATGCGAATGGCGTTATAGGCTCAGGGCCATACATAATATCAAGCGTTGGTAAGGGATTATCAACAATAGTGCTTAAGGCTAACCCCAACTACTGGGTTGTTGGCCACACATCCCAGGTCCCATCCATAGCCCAGCCAGCACATATAAAAACAGTAGTAATAAAATACGGATTAACGCATGCAGACAGGCTTGAGGACTTTGATAGGGGAATATCACAAATATCGACAATAGGCCCAACATCATTCAAGCAGATGATAAACGGATTTTACAATAAATCAGAGAGAACATCAGCGCTAGTGCATAGCTATCCTACTGTCGGTACATTTTACATATCAATGAATATGCAGGATAAGTACACAAGCAATCTTCATTTCAGAGAGGCACTGTACAATGCATTAAATTACTCGGCAATGCTTGCCATTTATAAAAATAATTACAATGGCACACCTGAAGCATATGAGGAACTTGGTCCACTATCTCCAATATATGGATCCCAATTCTACAATCCAAATAATTTTCCGCTTCCCGCACAGAATTTAACTGCTGCAGAGCAAAATATAAGTGCGGCAGGCAAGGCCATGGGCTTCTATGTGACATTGCCAAACGGTACCAGACTTGGAGACACGTCGGGATCAGATTTATCCTCACATACATTTACAATAACAGGAATTTCTCCATTCAATGCCGTAGAAACATCTGAAATAACTGTTGCAATAGACTCATTTAAGTTAATAGGTCTAACCTTCAACAGCGCAGGAGTTACAGAATCCACTGTGAACTCATGGACAAACGCTTCTGCAACACCACAATTTGTGTTTCTGGGATGGCTGCCAGATTATCCAGATCCAATAGGACAGCAGCTTATACCTGTATATGATGCAAGCGAGGGTGGCGCCTTTGGTGGAAATGATGCATGGGTAGATAATGGAACCCTCCAGTCTTACTTTACCTATCTTGACTTCGTAAATCATACCGATCAGGTTAATTTAATGCCAGCAGTGCAAAAAGTAGTATATGATCAGTTCGCCTACATGTGGACACCAATGCCAAACGATGTGTTCTTTGTATCACCATTAGTAAAGGGATTCGTATTTAATTCAATTACATCCGCCTACTTCTATAACCTTATGACATTAACAGGCAAATTAATAGCACCACCAGTGCTGTTAACACTGTATCCTGTATTTGAAAACTTTATGGCAACAATAGAATACATGGTACCAAAATTTTAAATTTTTTTAAAGGATATTTTTATTTTTATTAATTTTTATAAAATAGAAATAATGTGGCGTAAATAATTATATTATATATTCTATATTTATTTTATCAACTTCGTGGTTCATAATATCTATTTTGCCCGTTATTTAACGATTATTTCATTATTAACATTGAAATTTATATTTACATAAATGTGGAGCAACGATGAATATTAGAACCATATATATTTGAACGCTAAACGGTTATAAAAATGGAAGGCCATCAGCATCTGACTTTGATTTAACCCAATAAAATACCATGTAATTAAATGATATTAAATGTTTAAACAATTAAATAATGCCATGATTATTTAAGTTTAAATAAATATGTATTTTAGCATTTTTTCTGATATTCCAGTTTCTTTAATATAATTGTTTATATCATTTGATTCTATTATTTCATGGGCATTTTTCATAGCTGTATTTCTGCCATCATTATCTATATTTCTCCAGTAAGGAAAAACATCACTCTCTTCAAGGGAATTATGATCCTTTAGTGTCTTATAAAATAGGGGCAATCTTACACTGAATAGTGGGTCGTCATTAACTTTCCATTTATACAAATTATTGAATAATGTTTCTATTAACTTGTGATCTGCTATAAGCCTGTCAATAAGTTTTGATATTTCCTTATTATTTTCCTTTAATAATGGGAATACTATGCTTTCCTCTATATTCACATGAATATTCAGAAGAAATTTATTAAAATCAATAAGTTCTGCAGCAGTATTCTGGAGCAAATTATTATCTGCTATTATCCTTATGCTGGAATGATCAACCATCAGCAACTCTGCCAGATCCATTATAATGAATCATATAGACATTATATGAATTTTCTGTTTTATCAAAAATCACATTGCATTTCTATCTTAATGACTTTAGTCCAGATATTATTATAAGCTTAGAAATATATAATTAATTTCATTATAATATTTTAAATATGCATCAAACCATTTTCATCTCCTATTAATACATCCCGCATATTTTTATATATAAGCCTGCATATAACTGATTTATCACGAACGCCCTAAAGATAACATCTGTACACTTACTTATGGTTTTGAATCCCTGAAAAGACAACAAATTAGGATTGGAACATTCACACGCCAAATCCCGTTAGTATCCTTGAGATTATTATTTCTATTCCAGTATAAGCGTATTCCTTGATTATCATGAAGATAGAAAATAACAGCACTTATATTAAAACAGTGAATTTTTACGGATTTGTTAAATAAAAACAAAAAATGAGGATAAAAATAGAAATGCCAATCATAGCCACCCACAGGCAGTCCCATATGGTAGCTTTTGGCCTCCCCATGATTATAATTGTGGTTGAGGCAAATGTACATGCATTAAAATCAGATGCCAAATCAGTAAGATAAGCCATAATAAAAATGATAATCAGGCCGGTCATCTTGTTTATTGCCATTTCCAGTGGGATTTTAATTCATCTTGATGACATCTATCAATATAATTAATTTGTTACACAATACTAAAGCATTTATATTTAATTATAAATTTTATTAAAAAAAATTATATTGTATTTTTCTATTATAAACAATGAAGGTTGTGGATGGTCATAAAATGGAGAATATACATTTTAAGTGGACTAAAAATTTGAAGCCCATAGAATATATAGATTCTAATGAGACGTTTAGAATAAAAATACCGGATTCCTCAACAGACCAGATTAAAGAATATTTCACAGATGATGATGCCAAAAATATAGATGCTACAATGCTTGATGCCGCAGTCGGTCCATTTTTTGTAAACAATGCCGAACCAGGGGATACATTAAAGGTAACAATAAATAACTTAGAGACCGGTAATTTTGGCTGGTCCCAGACACTGCATAATTTCGGCCTTCTTTCAGAGGAATTTTCAGATGAATTAATAATATGGGAAATAAGGAACAATAAAATTAGAAGCAGAAGAAAAAATTTTCTTGAAAATATGTCTTTCGATGCAAGACCCTTTTTGGGCATAATAGGTACTGCACCACAATCTGGTGAGTTTCCCATGATTCCCCCGCAGAGTTTTGGAGGCAATATGGACAACAGGCATTTAAAAAAAGGTTCTGTACTTTATTTGCCAGTGAATGTATCTGGGGCATTAATATCATTTGCTGATCCACATGCGCTGCAGGGGGATGGAGAGGTAACCGGAACAGCGGTGGAAACTTCCTGTGAGGCTGAAATTACAGTAGAGGTTATAAAAAATACAAAAACAGATTATCCAAGAATAGTTAATTACGAAAATGATAACATTTCGGGGAAATTTGTAAATACAATGGGTATAAATAATAACATATATGAGGCCGCAAAAATAGCCGTCAGGGAGATGATAAAATATCTGGAAAACAGGGGATTTAAAAGGGATGAGGCATACATACTATGCAGCATTATAGGCAATTTAAAAATATCAGAGATTGTGGATGTTCCAAACTTTGTGGTTACATTGTCCATGCCGGAATTATAAAATTTAATTTATATAACTATCCAAAAAACATTTTTTGATATCCATAAACCATTGGATTTTCTAAAAGTATTGATTTTTTATTATCTATCCTTATTTTTTTATAATTCTCAAGAAAATCATTTAATGCTATATCAGCCTCCAACCTTGCCAGTGGGGCGCCAATGCACATATGCGGCCCCCTGCCAAAGGCAATATGTTCGTTTCTGTCCCTTAAAATAAATTCGTCGGGTTTATCAAATATGTTTTCATCCCTGTTTGCAGATCCCAGGAATACAGATATTCTCTGGCCTTTGTTGATATGAATACCATTAATGTCTGTATCATCAATGGCAAATCTATGCGGTAAAAACTGGATTGGTGAGTAATATCTTAAGGTTTCCTCTATAAAATCATGTATGTTTCTTTCAGTGTTTAGGTTATTAATAATATCCTCATTGTCTGATAAAGCCTTAAGCATGTTTGTTATTAAATTTGTTGTGGTCTCATTTCCACCTATTATTAATAACATAATATAACCTATTTTCTCATTTAGATCAAGATTCCTGTTATTTACATTTGCGGTGCTTATAACGGACATAATGCCATTTTCAGGATTTTGTGAAAATAGCCCCGACAGTTTTTCAATCATATAATTATTAATGGCAGCAAAATTGTCATCTCTTTTATTGCCTATGATGTAATCAGACCATTCCTTAAATTTTTCCCTATCATTTTTTGGTATTCCCAATAAATTGGAGATAACCCTAACAGGTAATTCCACGGCATAATCCTTTACTATATCGGAATTAAATTGAAGGTTTTTAATAAGTTCATTGGATATATCTGTTATATCCTGCCTCATTTCATTAATTTTTGATGTCATAAAGTATGGTGCGATTATGTTTCTGTATTCCTTATGTTCTGGATTGTCCATGTTTATGAAGCTGAGGCCGCCATTTCCTCCAAAATATTTTGAATTGGAAGAAAATATATCATCATGCATTAAAACATACTTGCAGGCATCATAGGTGTATAACTCCCAGCAATGTTTCTCATTATTGTATATTATTCCACCATTATTCCGTGCATTTTTATAATGCTCAAAATTTTCATCGTACATAATAAACCAATTCAAAATATACAGTTTAAATGTTTTGTTTATATTGAATTAAATATTTATTTTTAAATTAATGATATAGCATGATATTAAAATTTTTCTTACACTATTCCATGTCCAAGGAGCATGCCAAAATATTTTTCAACGTAATAATAGTCCATTGTTACATGCATTCCAGAACTCTTTAAAAATCCATTAAGTATGACCATGTTCCAGTAACTGTCAGTTTTCGCCTCAATTATAACGCCCTCATCTATATTTTCAATACCATTTAATGAACCTGATTGAAAAAATTCCCTAATTTTTTTATCATATACACTGGAATAATCAGAGTATCCGTATGGTCCAAGGCTGCTATGTGTATGTGCCTGGTCTGCACTGAATATGACGCTTATTTTTTTATCCATGCTGTTAACGGTATTCCATATGCTTCTGCCAAGGCGCATTAATTTAGCCCGGTCAGTTATTCTTGGCTGGCCTATTATGCTTATCCTTTTATTCTTAAAAAATGTTAATGGAATTATTGTTCCAAAATCCTCTGGAAATACAGATAATGGCCCGGAAGATGTGCCAAAATTAATTGTGATCATTTCCTTTCCAAATTCCGCAGCTATGTTTCTGACAACCTCCTTGTCTGTTTTATGATCGCTAACCAGAGTTTTTGTTTTTGTTGAATACTCGCCATGCAGGTTTTCAGTGTTTATAATTGGAATACCACTGGAAAGTGTAACACCATGCGGAGTTAATATAATCAATGAATCTGAATTATCATCCTCTGTTATTTCTTTTATTTTATTATGAAGCTCGGCACTCTCATCATTGGGCATGTCAATTATTTCATCGCCGTGTGGTATGACATAAAGTCTTTCGAGAACCATAAATTTGCATGGCTAAATCACTTATAAAGATAATCATGCAGTTTAAAAGTACTATTTAACTAAACAAATAAATAATATACTAATAAATAATATACAATGATATGTTTTCAGATTCTCCTGAGGAGGTCAATAAATCGTTTAAGTATCTTATTATTTCCATGGCTACCAGGAGCTCGGCATTAATATTTGTGACCCTGGCACTGCCGCTTTATCTCCATTTTTTGGATTTCTCGGCTGTGTTTATTGGCCTCCTTTACATTCCAATTACATTATTTAATGTATTTTTAACATTAATACTTGGCAGGCTTGGGGATAAAATTGGTTATTCAAGAATACTGTTTTTGGGTGAGGTATTTCCGGTTGCCGGCATGCTATTAATGGCAGTGTCAGCAAACATCTATTTTATTGCCACCGGTGCAATCATAGCCGGTATAACAGGCGGCGCCGGGGGCATGCGCGGTGCATTTTCACCGGGAATGACAGCGTTTGTTGCAAATAATTATGGTGCTGAAAATGACAGGGTTGGAAAACTTTCGCTTCTGCTGGCCACAGCATCTGCCTTTTCAATATTTGGTGGTTTATTTTTAGGTTCCTATGCATTTATAAAAAATATAACAGGAACCATAATGTTTTACCGCATATTCTTTTTTATTTCATTTATCCTTGTGTTTATATCATTGATATCACTATCAAGATTAAAAGAATATAGAAGGCCTAAAAAAACAACAAGGGTTATGAAGAAACAGAGCCTTAGATATTTAATAAGAATTATGCTGCCAAACAGCATCAATGCTGCAGCCATAGGGATTTCAATGCCGCTGCTACCGCTTCTGTTTGAACTCAAATACCATGTTGACCCAAGCATTATAGGTTATCTTTATACATTCGCATATGTTGTAACCGCTCTTGGTTCATATATATCAGGAAAATACATTAATGGAATGTTCGATTCATTAAAAATAGCATCAATAGCACACATACTTCAGGGGGCACTTTTCATAATTATAGCATTTACACCCTTATTCTTCCTTGCAGGTGTAATTTACATTTTTAGAATGGGCATTGCCGGCGTTGGGTCTCCAATGAGGGGAGCAATAAATGTAAGAGGAATAGACCGTGAGGATTACGGGACATCAACCGCCATACAGGGGATTTCAGGCAGGGCATCACAGCTTACAAGCGGTGCGTCAGGATATCTTATGGATTTGAATTTTGCATTTCCACTTTTAATTGGTGGTTCATTGCAGGCCCTTGGCGGGGTGCTTTATTACACATTAATAAAATCATGGAATCCGGGCAAGCATGATCAGGCCGGGAAGGCGAAGGCATGATATGGATAAAATAGATAAAAGGGTGTGGTACCTTGGATTTACACGCCTGATACGGGCATCTGGCAGGGTCTCAACATTTATTTTTCTGCCACTTATATTTGTATTCATATATCGTATATCATTTCTGGTAACAGGACTTGTTCTTGGCATTGCAATATTAATTATGTCGGTGGTACAGTATTATTCAGGGATACTTACAGACCGTATTGGCAGGAGAATTTTTCTTATATTAATACCGTTGCCTGCGGGTTTATTATACATTGCCATGTATTTTACCGTGCTCTACAGGATGCCTGCACTGCTTCTTATTTTACTATTTTATTTTACAATATTAATCAATGCATTGCAGTATCCCGCAATACAGGCCTCAATTGCGGATGTAACATCTCTGGGCCAGAGGCTTTCAGGTTACACTGTTATAAGGGTTCTGGCAAATGCAGGTGCGGCCATAGGACCAATACTTGGGGCCATTCTTTCTGTATATGGATTCCAGTACATATTCCTTCTTGCTGGAATCAGCACTTTTATTGAAATTATTATACTTTATTTCAATGTAAGGGAAACATACTTCCCGTCAAAATCACAGTACCTAACAAAATTAGATATAAAGCTTGCATATAAGGATAGATTTTTCATAATCTTCACTGTAATAGGAATAATCATGGCATTTGTTTTAAGGCAGAGTGGTGCATCGCTAACACTCTACGCATTTGACTTTGAGCGTCTGCCAATACTATATCTTGCCTATATTTATTCACTCAATGGAATACTTGCTGTAACTCTGCAGTATCCTGTATTTAAAATTATGAACAAATCATCCAATCCGGTGTTTTTAGGTCCATAGGCATGGTTTTTTACTTCTCAGGATTTATTGTTCTAATGTTTTCAAAGGACATAACATATTTTCTTATATCCATGGGTATAATGACAATAGGAGAGGACTTTGTTGCACCCACCACACAGACAATAATTACATCCATTGCCCCACAGAACATGAAGGGAACCTATATGGGCATTTATAATCTATTCATAAGCTTTGGGTCATTTTCAGGGGCAGTTATTGGCCTTTATCTGCTATCATACTATGAAAACAGGACCGCGTTATTCTGGTTCATAATTGCCATGGGCAGCCTTGTGGTGCGCATGCTCTATTTCATTATAAACGGCTCATTTTTAAGAAGGATGAATGCTGATGCACATATAAAAATCCATGAAAGGACTGCTGCAAAATAAAATATTATCCTGACCTGAGAAAATCCTAAATAAATGGCATAAATAATATATTAAAAAATTTTTATTCAATAAATAGTAAATATTATCAATATTATATGTTCTATATTTAAGCATAGCGTAATATATAAAAAATTATTATATGTTCAATACATAATTTTTAAATATTATATTTGGATAAATTAAATTATGCAGGCTACAGATTTTTATATTGAAATAAAAAATAGGGTGAAAAACCATGCCGCAACGAATAATGATTTCATAAACCGATTTTCACAGGGGATGATATCGGATAATGAATTCATACGGTTTTCAATAGAATTTTATCACTTTACACGGGAATGGCCGGAGATTTTGAGCACATTGCTTGTTAATACACAGAAGGAGGAGGATGCATACGAGCTTACAAGGATCCTTGTATCAGAGCTTGGAGATGATAATCCTGATCACAGGCATGAGCTTTTATACCGCAGGTATTTGAGGTCAATAGATTTAAATCCAGAGGAACTTGTGAGAAGGAAAAAGCTCAAAACAACTGAGGAATGGCTCAATGGAATGCGCAGGGCATTTTCATCAGATTACGCAACCGCCCTTGGTGCTGAATTTGGGCTTGAGAACATGGCAATACCAATGTGGGATAAGCTTCTTCCCGGTTTAAGGATAATGAAGGATAAAAAATATAAAAATATGGATATGTTATATTTTACATTTCACAGAGAGATAGAATCAAAGCATGAGGATGCAACACAGAATATCATAGGGATACATGGAAGGGACGAAAAGGATAAATTTATTGAGGGTGCAGATTATATATTAAACCTGGAGGAAAAATTCTGGCTGGGATTATCAGATAAAAAATAAATTTATTTTTTCCATGATAAATAATAATCCTTTTCCTCATTTTTCAATGTTAATTCTGTTGCATAAAGCTCTTTATATGTTTCAACCATGATTGCGACCTCATCCGTGCCCTTCTGGCAAATACTTTTTTCAAGCAGCCCCGGCTGTGGTCCATGGATCATGCCATGAACATGGAGTGTTATGGATCCGGTCTCTATGCCCCTTCTGCTCATAAAATTTCCGGATGAGTAAAATATTATCTCATCAGAATTTATATTATTATGATAATACGGTATTGGTATGGATTTTTCATGGAAATCAAATGGCCTGGGCAGAAATGATCCAACCATGAAATTATCGGATTCAAAGGTTTCATGGACAGGCGGTGGCATATGCAGTTTTCCAACAATCGGTGCCATTTTATCTATATTCAATGTAAATGGATACAAATATCCGTCCCAGCCTGCAACATCAAATAAAGGATAGAACCTTTTTATATTCATATAATAATCCCCGTAGTCAACCTTAACATTGTATTCGGATACTCCTGTCTCAGGTGCAATGAATTCCGGTACATTAAAATCACGGTCATAGTATGGATATCCCTCCTTAATCTGGCCGTATTCATTCAAATACCTATGTGGTATTTTTATATGAGTTTTTGATACAATAAAGAAGAAATATGAATTCTCGCTGATATTAATTTTATATGTTGTTCCCCTTGGTATAAATATAAAGTCCCCCTTTCTATACTTATTTCTTCCAAATATGGAAATTATTTCACCTGAACCATTATGCACAAAGAATAATTCGTCCGCAACCGCATTCCTGAAATAGTAATCAGCATTTTTTTCTGGCCTTATTATTCCAATGGAAATCTCATCATTTAAAAATAGTACCATTCTGCCATAAAAGAAATCAGAATACTCCTTAAATTTCATTGTTTTTATGTGCCTGTGCATGCTCTCATTTATTTTTATGAATTCTTTTTTATCCTCCCTTGAAATGGATTCTGCCTCTGCAGGGTCATATAAATGGTATAATAATGAATATTCTCCATCAAATGCCTTCAAACCAAAGAGCTCCTCCCTTAGCAGTTTATCCCTGCCTGTATAAGTATGCCTTGATTCTGGCATTTCACCATGTCTAATATAGTAAACCATCAGACCACCCTGTTTGTAAGTATGCCAAGGTCATCAGACCTCATTGTTACAGTATCCCCCTTCCTTAAATATTCAGTGCCAAGTTCAAGAATGCATCCGGTGTTAAATGTACCGCTGCCTATTATATCCCCAGGCAGCAATGGCACATCCTCTGATGCACGTTCAATCATGTCACAGAAGCTGAAATATATCTCATTCAAATTCCCTGAGGAATATAGTTTATCATTTACATACGTTTCCATTTTCAGATTTATTTTATTATTTTTATCCCTCTTAGACAATATCTCATCGGATGTGACGAAATACCTGCCAAATGATGTTGCATAATCCTTTCCCTTGGCGGGGCCAAGAAGCACCTTCATTTCCTCCCTCTGTATATCCCTGAGGCTCCAGTCATTCATTATCATAAAACCATAAACCGACTTAATGCACTCACTTCCATGGCAGTTTATGGTTCTTCTGCCTATTACAGCCGCAACCTCCATTTCATAATCAAACATTTTTGATTTTTCAGGATATTTTATATCGCAGTCAGATGGATATATATTTGGTGTGCATGAAAAGTAGAAAACCGGAAATTTATACCACTCATCTATCATATTTAATCCCTTGTTTTTTCTTGCATTTTTGACATGGCCCTCGAATGAATAAAAATCCCTGACCGATCTTATGTATGGCACCGGTATTTTATACTCTATATTGCCATGTACTGATGAATCATCATCCGGTTTCAGTTTGAGAATTTTATCGTACAGTTCAAAAAAATTATTTTCAATATATTCTGTTGATTCATTTAATAATATGGATAAATCGTATATTTTATTGTTATATATGCATATTTTATCCTCATTGTTTATTTTGGCCCTGAATATTTTCACAGGTTCCCCCTCCTTGCCTGCTCCCTCTCTATGGCCTCAAACAGTGCCTTAAAATTTCCTGCACCAAATGATCTTGCACCCTTCCTTTCTATGATCTCAAAAAACAGTGTTGGCCTGTCAGTAAGCGGCTTTGTGAATATCTGCAATAAATATCCATATTCATCCCTGTCAACAAGGATATTAAGGTCTCTCAGTGCATTTATATCCTCATAAATGTTCTTAACGCGGTCATTCAATGAATTATAATATGAATCAGGGGTTTCAAGAAACTCTATACCATTATTCCTCATCATTTTAACGGTTTCTATTATATTGTCTGTTTTCAGCGCTATATGCTGGACACCCTCAGATCTGTAGTAATCGAGGTATTCCTCTATCTGTGATTTTTTTAATCCCCTTGCAGGCTCGTTTATTGGAAAGGTTATATTATCATTATACCTCACAACCTTTGATCTTAAGGCAGAATAATCTGTCCTTATGTCCCTGTCATCAAAAGTTATCAATTGTTTAAAATCCATGGATTTTATATAATAATTTACCCAGCGGTCCATCTCACCCTCGTAAACGTTGCCGACCACATGGTCTATACCTTTCACACCAGTGTTTTTTTCATTATCATACACCTGATTAAAGCCCGGAAAAACACCTGCATAATCACCACGCTCTATTAATGTATGCACAGTATCACCATATGTTTTTATGCATGCCTCCCTGATCTTCCCGTTACCATCATTTATGCTTCTTATTTCAGAAACTTTAACATTTCTGGATTCAAGCTTTTTCTTTGTAAAATCCAGGTCCTCAACTGTCAGGGCAATATCCCTGACACCATCACCGTGTAAATTTACTGACCTGTTAATTTCAGTATCCGGGTCCATTGATGAGGTAAAAATTATATTTATGTCACCCTGTTTTAAATAATATGATATTCTATCCCTGATTCCGGTCTCCGGCCCTGAGTAACCGGCTAAATTAAATCCCATGTCCTTTCTTAAAAAATATGACCAGGTTTTTGCGCTGCTTACGTAAAACTCAATATGGTCTATTCCCTTAAACAATTCATACTCCTCCTGTTCATACATAATA
>NZ_LKBH01000177.1:0-12239 GCF_001402935.1 Acidiplasma cupricumulans
AATAAATTATATATAGTGTGTAACACTGTGTTGCATGGTCATGTTAAAACATTAAAAATCAATTTTAACCTTCCATTGTGTTCTTTCCTGCAAAACAGAGGCCTTAACACCAGTGCTATTTATTGCCATTGAAAACTTTTCTGCCGAGGCCTGGGTATTAAAATCAAAATATATGGCATCAAGGCCAAATTCTGGCATTTTTCCCTGAAGTGAGACTATATCCTTAATTTTGGACATTTCTGAAATGAATTTGTCCTTATCAACATAAAATGTCCCCCTTTCTATTTTTGAAAGCCCCGTTTCTATTATTCCATCATATGTTATTTTGGATACTTTTTTATTAACATGCTTGCCTGAACTGTAGTAATACTGGAATAAAAAGAAGGCTGCAACAATGATCAGTGGTATGCCTATTACAAGGACATTTGAAAATATTGAGAATATTCCTACAATTAATAGCGCAACACCAATAACAATATAAACATCTGCCATTTTAATTATAATAAAATATGATTATAAAAAAGTTGTTAATGTCCATAATAACAATCATATATTTTTTTATAGTATTATGGATTTAACAATAAATGGAAAAAATTAAGTTCACAGAGGTACCTGAAAAGATACCATCAGGATATGATTGCATAGATAACTTAATGCAGGGTGGTATAGAACCTGGTATAATAACCGAATTTTATGGAATGGGTGGGGCAGGCAAAACAAATCTATCCATGATATTTTCATACTCAATGGTAAAATCTGGCAGGCAGGTTATTTATATAGATACTGAAGGATTTTCTGTGGAAAGGTTTAAACAGATATGTGGTGATGATTTTAACTACAACGATATTAATATTTACAGGGTTAAATCGCTTGATGACCAGCATCTGGCTGTGATAAAGGCGGAGAAGCTAATAGCAGAAAAAAGGGATTCAAGGAAAAGTATAGGCTTAATGGTTGTTGATTCATTTACAAATTTTTTCAGGATGGAAACGGGTACCGATGCCAATGCAAGAATGGAGGGGTACGAAAGGCAGCTTAATATTCTGTCCGGTATTGCAATTAAATATGAAATTCCTGTGCTTATTACAAATCAGATATATGCAGATGTTGAAAATCATAAAATTGAGCCATTTGGCGGTTATTTTATAGACCATGCCATGAAGGCCATTTATTATATTGAGAAAATGGATAATGGAAACAGAAGAATAACGGTGATAAAGCACAGGTCAATCCAGGAAAATTTATTTAGTGAATTTAAAATAACAAAAAATGGCATATCGTGTCAGGTGTGATTCATGGGGGTAGATATATCCAGTATATTAATAAAGCATGCCACAACATTAAAGGAAAATGCAGGTAAGATGGTTACTGTTGATGCTTATAACATTATATACCAGTTCTTAAGCAGCATAAGGGGTGAGGATGGTGAACCTTTAAAGGATAGCGCGGGAAATATTACATCACATCTTTCAGGTATATTTTATAGAACATCCTCACTGCTGGAAAATAAGATAAAACCGGTTTACTGTTTTGATGGAAAACCATTTTATCTTAAAAATGAGACACTAAAGGAAAGAAGGCTGATAAGGGAAAAAAATATAGAGGAACTTAATGCTGCAATAAAAAATAACGACATGGAAAGGGCAAGGTCCCTTTCATCAAGAATAAATTATATTACAGATGATATAATTAATGAATCCAAAAAGCTTCTTGATTTTATGGGGATACCGTGGATACAGGCGCCTTCCGAGGGTGAGGCACAGGCATCATACACGGCAAGGGCCGGCATTGTTGATTCTGTTATCTCTCAGGATTATGACTGCCTGCTATTTGGTGCCCCGCGTGTATTAAGGAATTTTACAGTGTATGGAAAGCGGAGGATTTCTGGCACTGGTAAATATATTAATGTATCACCGGAAATTATAAACCTTGAGGAGAATCTTGAAAACAATGGAATAACACAGGAACAGTTAATAGATATAGGGATTCTGGTCGGTACCGATTTTAATTCAGGTATACCGGGGATTGGTGCAAAAACCGCATTAAAGCTCATAAAGAAATTTGGAACAATAGAAAATGTTCTAAAGGAAAAAAACAAAAACATAGATCATCTGGATGAAATAAAGGATTTTTTTAAAAACCCACCGGTTGAGAAGAATATTAACCTTAACTTCAAAAGGCCGGATAGAAACAGGATAATTGATTTCCTGTGCGGCCAGCACAATTTCTCTGAATCAAGAATAATAAATGTACTGGATATAATGGACAGAAATTTTACAGACACAAGCCAGTCCAGCCTTGATAAATTTACCTAATTTTTATCCTCCTGGCTGGTTACAAGTATTTCATGGCTTCTTGGAAACTCTATTTCTATAAGTGTTTTTAACATTTTTTTTAATTCCTTTTCATCGCCTATTTCATATGATTCATTTTTAAATCCGTCCTCTATTATTTTGTATAAATTATTATCTTTATATATTGTAACTGACCTGTCCTTTTTTTTGGTTTTTAGGGATATTAGCCTGCCATTATCCATTTTTAGTAAACTGCTGTAAACTGTTTTTTCAACAGCCTTTTTTGGAATCCACGGCATTTAATCACCTTCTATTTTTTCTCTCACAGGACCTATTATATTTATTATGGATTCTGCAGCCGCGTTCTTTAAATCTACTGGATGAATCTTTTGATTTTCATATAAATTAATAAGTTCGTGAAAATCCACTTCCACGGGGCCACCCTTGCTTTCAGGCCTGTTTATTGTTAATCTTTCCTGATAGTACGGGAAAACAACGTATTTTAAAATGTCAATTACGGGATTATTTTCTGTAACACCGGCAGGACAGTATGCGTGTTTTATTTTTCTTTTGATATCCTCGTCAGAATCTGTAATAAAAATGGCCGAATCAGGGTCGCTTTTGGACATTTTTTTGAAGTCATCCATTCTCCCTGATCCCTTAAGGCTTGATATGAGGGGCATATGCACTGAGATTACCTTTTTAACGCCCATTTTCTCCGCAACATCCCTCTGAAGCATGTGGGCATGCCTCTGATCCATGCCTCCTAGGGCAAAGTCAAGGTCCATGTAAATTATATCTGTAACCTGCATTAGTGGATATATGTATTTACTAAAATCCCTGTCGGCATCCTCCTCTGTTCTGCCCATTATGGGAAGCGCCCTCCTTATTCTCAAAAGTGATGAATTTTTTGAAACTTTTAAAAGTTCCTCCCAGTAATCCCTGCTTGAAACGAGGTCACCGGCCCAGATGAATTCAACACTGCTATCAAGACCTGCAGCGATCATGGTTCTTTTTAAAAGTTCACCACTCTCCCTTATTTTTTCAATATCACCACCGAGCTTATCATTTACCCGGGCATGCCAGTCGGCCAGAAGAACCTTCATTTTAATCCCGGCCCTGACCATATCATTTATTTTATTCGTAAACAGTATGCCTGTGGCTATGTGGGGCAGCCCTGAGGGTTCAACGCCCCAGTATCCCTTGCAGGAATTTTTGAGTGCATCCAGAGCCTCATCCTCGGTAATAATTTCTGATGTATCTCTTTTTAAAAGTTCTATATTTTCCATTTTATGGTTTATATAATATTATTTTATTAACCTTTTTAGGCATGAAGCCTATAATATATAACATAAAATAAATATACCTTCTGACATTGTCATATTATATGATTATTGAATCCATAGAAATGGAAAACTTTAAGTCATACGGAAAAAAGGTAACTGTAAGGCTTAAAGATGGATTCACTGTTATTATAGGCCCTAATGGTTCCGGTAAAAGTAACCTGGGGGATGCAATGCTATTTGTTCTAGGTGCAAAATCAAATAAGGCAATAAGGGTGGATCGCGCTGCTGATTTCATACATAAGTCAGATCCACCATTAAAAAGATGCTCGGTCACACTGACCATTTCAGAGGGAGATAAAAAGTACACACTTTCTAGGGAAATAGTAAACAATGGAAATGAAATAAAATCAAATTATTATCTTAATGGAAAAAGGGCCCGTTATTTAGATGTATTAAAATTAATTGATTCCTTCCATATATACCTCGATTCTTACAGTTTTGTCCTTCAGGGTGATATTAATAATATAATAAAAATGTCCGGCGCCGAGAGAAGAAAATTAATAGAATCAATGGCAGGAATTGAGAGCTATAAAGAAAGAATTGAAAATGCCAAAAACGATATTAATGGCCTCAATGAAAACATAAACATACTGGATGCAAAGATCTCTGAAATTAAACATAATCTTGACAGATTAAATATTGATAGGGAAAATGCCAGAAAATATTCAAATTTAAAAAAAGAAATAGATGATATGAATGCGTATTTAAAGCTAAAGGATCTTGAGAATATAGAGGGAGAGATAAATTTATATAAAAATGATGTTAAAAGGCTTGATTCGGAATTAAATAAGCTTAATATAAGGTTAAAAGAGCTTAATGATAATAAGAATAAAACACAGGAAAATATAAGGGAAATAGAGAAAAAGCTTAATGACCTTGGTGGATCAGAGGTTTTAAAACTCAGAAAGGAAATAGAGGAGACAACAAGGGAAATAGCAACAATAAATGCAGGCATTAATACCCATAGAGAAAACATAGACAGCTATGAAATGCAGATAAAGGCCTCCAAAGATTCCATGGAATTTCAGAAAAATGAACTGCAGAATAAACTCAGGGAGAAAAAGAATTATGAATCATATATAAAAACAGATGAGAATAACATAAATAAAATATCCGCAGAGCTTGAAAAATTTCGTCAGGAGAATTATGCAAATTCCAAAAAATTGAGGGATTTAAATGAAAAACTAAAATCTATTGATGATTCCATAAATTCAATAAATTCTGAAATTGAAGAAAAAAATGCGTTAATAAATGATATTGGTGAAAAAATTTCCGTTAAAAAAAGGGAAATTTCCATAAAGGAGGATAGTTACAGGGATTTACAGCTTAAGGTAAAGGATTTAAAATGGAAAATAGAGGCGTCACAGGATAACATAAATGAATACTCAAAGGAAATAAATCTTATTAACTCACGTTTCATTGATTTAAGGAATAAGGTCTCATCATTATCAAGGAATAAATCAGATAATGATCAAAAGATAAGGGAACTTGAAAAACAGTTAAGGGGGCTTAATTACAGCGGTGGAATGTCTCCTGCAGTTAAGGAGATACATAATATAATGGAGCATGGTACCATACCTGGGATTTATGGTGAATTAAAAAATCTAATAGAATACGATGAAAAATATGGAAATGCAGTCATAGTCTCTGGGGGTGCACGCCTGAGGGCAATAGTTGTTGATGATGACTATGCCGCAGAAAGATGCATTAATATTTTAAAGGAAAAAAAACTTGGAAGGCTTACATTTATACCATTAAATAAAATCATGGCCCCAAAGGATCATGAAAAAAGTGAAAAACTTGTAAGGGATGGCATATCAATTGGGTTTATAAGGGATTTTGTAAGATATGATGAAAAATTTAAAATGGCAGTCATGTACTGCTTTGCCGATACATTACTATTTGATAATATTGAAAATGCAAGGAAGCATATGGGCGGTGTAAGGATTGTTACACTGGATGGGGAAATTTTTGAGGCCTCCGGATCAATAACCGGCGGATACCTGAAAAACGATGAGATTTTATATAACAGAATAACAAAGGAAATAGCCAGCCTTGAAAATGAAAACATAATAATAGATGGCGAATTGAAAAATGCAAACTCCGAGCTTGGAAATGTTTCATCCCAGTTAACAGATTTAACAAGAAAAAGGGATGTTGAAACTGCAAATCTTGAATCAAATAAAAATCTTTTAGGTGAATCGAAAAAATCGCTGCAATCATATAATGATTCCATTGAAACCTTAAAAAGGGAAATAGCAGAACTTACAGATAACCTTAAAAATATTGAGGTTGATCTTAGGGAATTAAGGCTAAAAGCTTATAAAAATAACAGGGAAAAGGAAGAAATTTTTAAACAGCTAAAGGAGATAAATCCTGAAAACATGGAAATAGAAAAACAGATAGAATCTGAATTGAATAGGGCCAATGCAGAATATAAGTCGCACAGCGATACATTAATTACAATAAATAATGATATTAAACATTTTGAGCAGAGAATTACAGAGCTTGATGAAAAAATAGGGAATTACAAAAAATCCCTTGAAGAAAAAAGTAAAGAACTTCAGGATTTAAAAAATGATCTTGATAAAAAAAATAATGCACTGAATGAACTGAGGGCCAGAGAGTATGAAATAGATTCAAAATCTAGGGATTTATACAATAAAAAGGTTGAACTTAATGATGCACTGGACAGAATATTAATTGATATAAGAAATACAGAGGATGGAATTAATAAAAAAAATATACTTATAACATCATTAAACGCAAAAATAGATGGTCTAATTGAGAAGTCTAATGAAATACATAATGAGATTATTGATGCTGATATACCTGATTTTAAGCTTACTGTAAGGGAGATTAGGGAAAAAATTGCCCATAATGAAAATGAAATAATATCACTTGGCCCCATAAATCAGAAGGCAATACAGGAATATGATGATGAGTATTCAAAGTATTCAGAAAATATAGAAAAATATGACACATTAAAAAGGGAACGCGAAAGCCTTATAGACATGCAGAATAAAATTATAGAGGAGGAGAAAAAAACATTTCTTGACCTTTTTGATGGCATTAATAAAAATTTTAAGGAGATTTATTACAGGCTTACTGGTGGTGAGGCCACGCTGGAGATAACCAGCAGGGATGACCCATTAAATTCTGAAATTTACATAAAGGCAATGCCCAAGGGGAAATACATGATAAAAATAGATGCACTGAGTGGCGGTGAGAAGAGTGTTGCTGTTCTTGCCCTTATACTGGCATTTCAGAATGAAAAACCATCACCGGTATATTATCTGGATGAGGTTGATATGTTCCTTGATGGTTATAATGCAGAACAGGTTGGAAAGCTTTTCAGGGAGAATTCTAAAAAGGCACAGGTTATAATGGTATCCCTGAAAAAGGCTGTGTCAAAATTTGCAACAAACATAATAGGTGTAACCACCGATGGGCATGGGAATACAAAAATTGTGGAAAAATATATGGAGGAGGACGATGGAGAAAAGCGAGATTCTCAGGGCGATAATAAGGCAAGGTGAAAATGAGGATATATCAGAATACGAGGAAATATTAAATGAGGCAAATGAAAATTTGGTATATCCAGATATTTTTTCTGAAACCGTATCAAAGGTATTTAAACTGGCCATGGATGGCAAAATAGACCCATGGAAAATCGATATACTGCAGTTTAAGGACCTTTTTTTTAGTGAGCCTGAGCCAAATTTTGAGGTGGCCGGACTTCTTATATCCAGTGCATGGCATATTCTTTATGAAAAAAGCATTGCAATGATAAGAGGGTATAACAGTAATAAAATATCCGATGAGTTAACTGATGATTATCCTGAAATAGAGGATTCCATGGACGATGACGAGGTTTCAGATTTTATTGATCTTAAGGAGCCTGTAATGCATGAGGACAAAAGAAATGTAACGCTAATTGAATTGCTGGATTCAATAAAAAGGGTTTATAAGAAATCCAGGGAAGAAAAAACAATAAAGGACACATCGGTGGATATAAATGAGGACATATTAATGAAATCAAATAAGGAGGATATAGAGGAAGGAATAAACCGCGTCCAGGAGGAAATTAAAAAATATATAAATCCATTTTTCCTTGAGGATTACTGGGGTAAAACTACAGAGGAAAGATCAGAATTTCTCCTTTACATGCTTTTTCTTGAAAAAAGGGGAAGGATTAGCATGGAACAGAATGAACCATTTGGAAACATCATAATAACCAAATTATTTTAAAATATTTTAAATAAATTTATACACCGTCCGATATTCCATCCTCACTTATCATTATAACCGCCTCACCCTCCGGCAGGTATGGTGAGTCTATTAATCTTGCTATTCTTTTTCCAGCCTTGGCCTTTCTAAGATAAATTCTGAATGTTGCAGTATGCCCCACAATGTTACCGCCTATTGGTGTCATTGGATCGCCAAAAAATACGGCGGGATTTGCCGATACCTGATTTGTCACGGCTATTACAGCATTATATATGGTTCCAAATTTAAGCAGATCATGCATGTGTTTATTTAAAAGCTGCTGCCTCTCTGCCAGAGAACCCCTGCCAACATATTCTGATCTAAAATGCGATGTTAATGAATCCACTATTAAGAGTTTTATTGGAAACTCCTTGGCAACATCAGCAGCCTTTTCTGCAAGAAGTATCTGGTGATGAGCATTATAAGCCCTGGCAACATGTATTCTTTTTAAAGTTTCATCAGGGTCCAGATTTTTGGCCTTTGCCATCTGTATAATCCTCTCAGGCCTGAATGTATTTTCAGTGTCTATAATAAGCACGTCTGATTCAAGGCCGCCCTGTTCCTTTGGAAGTGTGGCATTAACCGCCAGCTGCAGCATTATCTGAGTTTTACCAGACCCAAATTCGCCAAAAAATTCAGTGATGGATTGGGTTTCCAGGCCACCGCCCAGGAGTGTGTCAAGATTTTTGGATCCTGTTGATAATTTTATTACCTCCTGCCTCCTTTTTAGTATCTCCTCCCCTGTTTCAAAATTACCCACATCAGCGTATTTTCTTGCCGCATTAATGATTTTTATTGCGGCGCCTTCAGCTATTCCACTTATATCTGCAAGGTCCTTTGGGGATGCCACGGCTATGGTCATTATATCATCATATCCGCTTTCCCTTAATTTTTCAGCAGTTGCCTCGCCCACGCCTGGAAGATCCTCTATTGTAATCTCCTTTTTGCTTTCCTCAACCTTCTCCTCATTTTCAACATCCTTTTTAGCCATTAAAATATCCCTCCTTTTATCTTAAGCGATGAATCGGTTTTGCGAATTGATTCATCCTTACCTAACAAATTGAACATAGCTCTTATAGCATCCACATTTTCAGGTATAACATCACTTTCCTGATGTACAGCCTGTATGTAATGCAGTTTATTGTTATTAATTTTTATGCTGTCACGCCAGATTGCTATTTCATATAAATCAGACCTGTTCCTTGATAGCTCCCTTGCAAGATCCATTATCTGTGCTGTGGATTTAAGGCCGTCTGAGCTGTTAAGAAGCAAGAGCCTGCCATAATTTTTCCAGATATCAATTATGTCATCCTCTTTAAGATTATCCTCAAGATCGACATCAACAACATGTATATGCATCAGGGTTGTTGGAATCTTTACAGCCGTTGTCAGTATATTAATTCCCTTTATTACTGTCTGAAGATCAGGGGCATGATGTGAAGGATACTGCATTGATGGTTCCATGGCATTTATAGGCCCCTTTTTTGAATCATTTGGATCAGTGGCACGCCTCAGTATAACCGCATTAACATTTTTTATTTTATAACTTGAATGTATTGGGTACAGGGACCTTGCAAGTGCAGTGGTATTACATGATACAACCCTCACATAATTTTTATTTAATGCATCATCAAAACTAGAATAGGCATTAAAGCTTGTTTCAACAGCAGATGCCTTTTCTCCACCCTCAAGTATGGCCTTTATATTGTATTCCCGGTATTTTTTTATATTCCTCTCACCCATGCCTTCTGGGGTTCCATCAACGATTATGTCAGAATCAGAACACAAATCATCCAGTGTTCCCTTAACCCTTATGCCATTCTCCTCAAACTCCGGAATTTTGTCCTCAGAGGGTACATAAACATTAAAATATTTTGATGCCTCCTTTGCAACATAATCCGGGGAATTTTTAACTATGCCGGTAACAAACATATCATCCTGGGCTGAAACAGCATGGGCGACACGCCTTCCAATAGTACCATATCCATTGATTCCTACACCAATCATATTGCATAATTATGTTACATATGGTTATAAATTTATTTATTTAGGCTATGCAAAATATTATAAGAAAAAAAATAATTGGTTTGGGTGGAAAAATTAGAACTCAGGGATTATTTTAGAGATTATTATGTGAAAAATCCTATAAAACCTCCGGATCTTCTATTCCAGAGGGAAATAGGGTATATTCCATTTAATGGAAGCATGGTAAGGCACAGAATGTATAACAACAACATTGAAATAGAAAGATTTGTGAAAAAAATTGTGCCCAGGCATCTTTATTATTCATCGGCATATTACAGGCATCCGGAAATTACAAGAATGCAGGAAAAGGAATGGCTGGGTGCAGAACTGATTTTTGATCTTGATGCAGATCATATAGAGGGTGCAAATAAGATGACGTATGCACAGATACTGGATGAGGTAAAAAAGCATACATTAAGACTTATAAATGTTCTCATGGACGATTTTGGTTTTACCGAGGATAACATTCATTTATACTTTTCCGGTGGCAGGGGGTATCATGTACATATAGAGAGTGATGCCGTATACCAGCTGGATTCTGATGCCAGAAGGGAAATAGGTGATTATATAAGAATCGAGGGTATTAATATTGATGACCTTAAAAACCTTGACGATGATTTTTTTAACTACGGTATACTTAAAAAATTAAATAACTACATTTCAGAATTTTATGAAAACATTGATGAGAATATTATAAAATCAATACTTGGCAGAAATTACAATAACTATATAAATTATCTCCAAAAGTATTTTAACGGAAAAAAAATTATTGATTTTTTTACCGATAAATCCGGAAATAAATTTAAGATCATGGATTCATTTGATGCGAAAAACAAAATTACATATAACAGGGATATATTTAAATACATCATTGAAAACTTTAAAAAGGGTAACCTTGCTGAAATAGATGAGCCTGTTACAACAGATATACACAGGCTTATCAGATTTCCATTAAGCCTTCATGGAAAAACTGGATTAATGGTAAAACCCTTAAAAATAGATTATTTAAGAGATTTTAATCCCTTAAATGAGGCCATACCTGATGTATTTAAGGAGAAGGAAAAAATAATTAATATAAAAATAAATAAATTTGAAATTGCCATGAACAATGAGCATTTTATATTAGGCAATGGTGAGCATAAGGTACCATTGTATGTTGCAGTATTTACAAATGCCATAGGTGTATCTGATTTTGTCACATAATTTATTCTTTTTATAAATTTTAAATAAAAATAGGCATTAAAATTAAAAAATTATTTAAAAATAAAATTTATGGAGAGTTAAGGTACTCTCTCCATGTGGTTCCTTCCATCATTGGGTTTAATAGTCTTATGTATGGACCCCTTATTAATGTATCCAGTACCTTGTCGTGCAGTTCCCTTGCGGGATGTGCGAATAATACCCTGCCTATTCCGAACATTGCATCCTCTGGTGAGGACCATTCCATGTGCACCCTGTATTCAGGTGGTGTTGGTACTGCCTCCTCTGGCTTGAATGCACCTTCCTGATCCTTTGGAACCTCGCCATTTGATTCAAGTGTTTCATGTATTCCCTTTGCCTTGAGCTGGAATGAACCTACTGCTGATACTCCAATCTCCTTAAGTATCATGTACCCAAGGAATCCGGGGGCATGCTCGAAATCCTTCATGACCTCCATTATATTGCTCTCAAATTCCTTCTGCATATCCTTCTTTACTGTATGCTCTGAGAGGGCAATTGTTCTTTTTCCATATGGCATTGATATTGGTGGTACTCCAGATGGGTCACCTGCTGCAAATTTCTTGCCAAACATTACTGTAAAGTCCGTCATTTCTGTATTTACAGGCATGTTTGCATCAACAATTTCATATAATGGTTCCCATGGTCCGTATACAACCTGTGATAAACATGCAGAGCATAATCTGAATATTGATGTGAAGTTGTCCCTGTGCATATCCTCATGGTCCTTTATGTTTTTCCACATTGTGTACTGGTAAACGTTCATTGTGCTCATTTTGGTCATGTCCATTGATCCGCCACCATACCTTGTTCCGAGCGGTATTATACCAAACTGCATATGGTTCTGGAATCCAACAAACCCGGGATGCCTGGCTGTAACCTGGCAAACCTTTGGACCAACCTGCTGGAACATTTTCATTGTCGTCTCATCATTTAACATTTCTACCTCGTTTATTGCTACATATGGTTTTGGCACTTTTTGTCACCATGTGTATAATTTAATATTCATATTTAAACATTTTTAATCATGTTTATGAATATTTTTAATATTAATCAAACTTTTAATGAAAATATCATTAGATATCTA
>NZ_LKBH01000178.1:0-11580 GCF_001402935.1 Acidiplasma cupricumulans
TTGAATTATTTATTATATTAATAATATAATCATTTTTTATTTCTATTACCTCTGATTGATAAGAATTATGAATTTCAACAATCTTATTTTTTATAATTTTAAAAGGAACACCAATTCTTGATGAAACATATATAAATTCATTTATAACCATTTCTGGTATTATTATAATGCCTATTTTATTTAGTACCTCTTTACATCATTGTGGTATTCCGAATCCTCAATGAATTCATAGATTAATACATTTGTATCTATTATGGCTTCCGTCCTGTTTTTCCCTGTATTCCTCATTTGCTTTGTCTATTTCAGTATTTGTTAATTTTCTCCCAAGCCTATATGTCAATTTGAGTTTATCTTTTTCTATGTTTTTATTTTTATTACAGTTCCTTAATTTTTCGTTTATTAATAGAGAAAGTTTTTTTTATGTACCATATCTTTCTATAGATTCATCAATAAGTTCTTTGTATATATTATCATCCAAAATGATGGTTGTTTTTACCAATTATATTATAAATCGCAATAAATATTTTATGGTAATATGGTTATATGGGCATATAATTCTATATCTCTTTATTATTTAATAATTATATCTGTATGATAGTAATTCCCCTGAATATAGACTTTAATTTTAGTTATGTTATGTTTTACCGGAAAAATATATTAGAATAAAAACGTTTAATTCATGGTACTATGATTAAAAATATTGGAATTATTTTGTATTCTCGGAAAATTAATCAGGAATTTTTATCGCTATGTAGAAGATTACAGTATAAATCAATTTTTTATTACACTTCAGGAATGAATAAAAATAGTGTTAAAAATGAACAGATAGCAGGATTAAACCATATAAATATCATTGAAAATATAAATGATATAATGCCTGCAGAAATAATTTTCTTTTTTATAAATTTAGAAGATAATAATGCTGTGGAGATGCTAAATAAGTTAAAAAGTTCTTTTCATGGCACACTTTGTATTATTCCAGAAAATTTAAAAACCCTTTTATCAGAAGAAAATCCCATTGATTTATCAGGATTGAATATAATAAATTTTCCGGAACTTACATTCACGCCATTTACTGAACTTTTGCCTGGTAAATACATTGGGCATAAAAAAACACATGAAATTATTAATCTCCTTAAAGAAATTGGATATAATACCGTTTTGATAAAAAATGTTTCTGGAATTAATGTACTTGATAGATTTCAAGCTAATTTTTTTAGTTCTGGCATTCAGTTAATTAATAATGGATTTGATAAAAAAACCATTGATGGTGTATTAAAATTTAGATTTGGATTTACTCATGGTATATTTCAGCTTATGGATGTATTTGGAATTGATAAAGTATTTGGCAGGTACGCATCCCTGGGGCTAAATATACCAGATATCCCTGAAAATATGTATAATGCATATCATCACAATAAAGATATGATTAATGGTTTCAGGAATTATATTGATAGAACCAGCCTAATTCCAGAAGATGATATTTATGACATAAATCCATACGATGTAATATCTCCTGTAATTAACCTTGCATCATTTCTTGTTAAGTATGTAAAGCCAGCAGATCTGGATATGTTCCTTAAACAGGATTACGGCTCTCAAAAAGGAATATTTTCCATGGCCGACAGCATAGGAATAAATAATATAGTTGAAAACCTTGATAAAAATTACAAAAAATACAGGCTTAATTTATATAAACCATGTGGAAAATTATTAAAAATGGTTAATAAAAAAAATCTGGGTACCTTGACAGGTACAGGTTTTTATAAATATAACTCTGAAATAATGGATTTTGGCCCTGTAAAGTATAGATCTGTGGATAATTATGCTCATATTCTCATGGATAGGCCTGAAACACTTAATGCACTGAATGATCAAATGTGGGAGGGATTAAGGCTTGCCCTGGAGAGGGCAAATAGTGATGACAATGTTCTTTCCATTATTATTACAGGATCAGGCAGGGCATTTTCTTCAGGCGATGATATAAGAATGATGGAAAACTGGCAAGATTCAATTGATGCGTCATTATGGCTGGATCATTATGCCAACCCACTGATAGATGAAATTAACAGCACAAATAAACCAATAATATCCATAGTTGATGGTATTGCCTTCGGTGGTGGCTGTGAGCTTAACATGCTGTTTGACATTGTAATAGCCAGTGATAGATCAGTTTTTTCTGTTCCCGAGGGATTAATTGGTGCACTTCCACCAATTGCATCTTCTCACGGTATTTCACTTATGGGAAGAAGGTTATTTAGATATCTTTTAACATCAGAATGGATTAATGCCAGGACTGCCAGGGATATAGGCATTGTGGATCTTGTTGTCCCAGCTGAACAACTACCATTTATGATATATGAATTTACTGAAAAAATTCGAAGAAATTCACCAATGTCCATTAAAAATACAAAGAAAATCATAAATGAATATAAGATAAAATTTAGGGGTCTTGAAAGGCTTGCCGGTAATTATCTTGCCATAAATGCCAGCTCTCAGGATTTTAAAAACGCCCAGAGGGCATTTATTAATAAGGAAAAAATAAAATGGAGGGGTAAATAAAATGGATCTTAGTGGAAAACTCAGTGATGAGGAGAACCTCATAAAGAATAACTTTGATGAGTACTGTCAGAAAAATTATGTTCCAAACTATCAGCATTATCTTGATAATCGCGAATTTCCAGTGAAGATTATGAAGGATTTATCCGGGATGCTGTTGCCGCTGACACTTCCCATGGATGTTAATGAAAATGTTGATGATGTAATGCTTGGAATTATTTCCGAGGAGATGGGGAAATATGAGTTCCCATTACCTGCTTTTCTGACCATGCACTTTTCAAGGCTGCTTCCACATATAGGTGATGAAAGTTTAAGGGAAAAATATATACAAAAGTATTTATCAGGTAATTCTGTTATATGCGGGGCATATACAGAACCGGGGCATGGTTCGGATGCATACCATATAACAACCGAGGCCCATAAATCAGAAAATAAATATATAATATCAGGGGAAAAGGCCTTTGTCAGCAATCCAGGTATTGCTGATATTTTTATGGTTTCAACCAGAACTGGCAGTGGTATAAGCATTATTATGCTGGACAGTTCCATGGATGGAATTGAAACATATGAAATAGAAAATATGGCACATATGTTTAAGGGCGAATTTGGTGGCATCAGAATGAATAATGTAGGGGTTCCAGATACCTATCTGGTTGGAGAGGAAAATAAGGGATTTAAGCTTTTAATGGACATTCTTTCAATACAGAGGGTTCATGTTGGTTTATATGCGATTGGCATAGCCGAAAGTGCACTGTCTGAAGCCATTGAATATGCAAAGATGAGGAGGGCCTTTGGGATGCCAATATCAAAATTTGAGGCCGTATCATTCAGGCTGGCCGATGATATGGCAAAAATAGAGTCAATTAGGGCACTTGCCTACAGGGCACTTTCCATGGAGAACCATGGCATGGATAACAGAATAGAGAGTGCGGCTGTTAAGGGGTATGGATGTGAGGTTGCGTTCAATGCTGTTAGTGATGCCCTTCAAACACTTGGTGCTGCCGGATATTCAAAAACATCATCCCTGGAGAGAAAATTCAGGATTTCAAGGGGATTTCTGCTTGGCGATGGCACTCCAGATATACAGAAATTAATTATATCCAGGAAGATATTTGGTAAGGAGTTCAGCCCATAAATTAACAAACCCAGATAAAAGTGGTAAGAAAAATTAACATACTTTTATGTAATTTATACTAAACTTTTATATTATATTTACAATAACATTATTATGAATTATGGAATAGAATCGCAGCTAAAAATATATACCAAAACCAATGAAAATTATGATTTACCAATCTCAATAGAGGATTGGAGAAGAATTGCAATGGAAACCTTAAATAAAAATGCTTGGGGATACCTAGAGGGTGCTGCGGGAAATGAGGATACAATGAATGAGAATAGAAAAGCATTCTTAAGATATTATATCAGACCACGATATTTAAGGAACGTTGAAGGTAGGGACATTTCCATAGAATTATTTGGTAAAAAATTTGATACCCCATTTATACTCGCCCCAATAGGTGTGCAATCAATACTTCATAAGGATGCTGAAATGGCCACTGCAAGGGCTGCAGCAAATTTAAAAATGCCATTTGTTTTGAGCACGGTTTCATCTGTAAGCATAGAGGATATAGCTAAGGAAAATAAAAATAGTGAAAAATGGTTCCAGATTTATCCAGGAAGGGATAAAAAAATAATGAAGAGCATGATAGAACGTGCTGATAATTCTGGATACAGCGCTATAATGGTAACTGTTGATACAACAATGCTTGGCTGGCGCGAAATAGATTTAAAGAATGCATATCTCCCATTTTTGGAGGGTGAGGGAATTGCAAATTATTTAACTGATCCTGAATTTAGGTCAAGGCTTGGAAAAAATCCTGAGGATAATATTCAGGATGCAATAGAGGAATTTTTATTTGTATATGTTAATCCCGGATTTACATGGGAGGATTTTTCAGAAATAAGGAAATGGACTGACCTGCCATTAATTATTAAGGGTATATCTTCATATATGGATGTAAAAAAGGCATTCGAATTAAAAGCCGATGCTGTGGTTATATCAAACCATGGTGGCAGACAGGTTGATGGGGCTATCCCCTCAATAGATGCGTTAAATGAAATAACAGGAAACAATAAAATAAATGGAAGTATATTATTTGACAGCGGAATAAGGCATGCAGCAGATGCTGTGAAGGCCCTCGCTCTTGGGGCAAAGGCAGTTTTAATAGGAAGGCCCTATGCATATGCATTATCCGTTGCAGGTCAGCGTGGTGTTGAATGCTATATGAATTATTTGAGGTCTGAAATGGATCTGGAAATGGGTCTTGCAGGCTATTCATCCATAAAGGAATTAAACAGGGATTGCATATACATAAAATAATTTAATGATATAAGGAATATTCATATATTTCATTTAAATTGTAATGAAATATAATTATAGTTGAATTAATTATACAAATACATATAAAGAATTCAATCCTGTTGTTAAAAACTATTATAATTATAAGAAGAATGGGCGATTTAATTGACATAAATAATGATAATGCTCCAATAAACCATTGAATATAATATTCTGTAATGAAGAAATAATAAAGATTTAAAGGATTTGTAGATAATAAATTAAAGAATTATAAAAGATAATATTCGAAAATTATAATAAATTGGCATAAGGTCTAGTGATTATATATAATAAAGCTTAAGTAGAAAATTAATGTTGGTATGCCAATATTTTAACGAATTAAAATCAATAAAATGCAGATTATTTTGACCTGATATATAAGGCAGAATATCTAAAATTAGGACTAAAAAATTGTAGATTACCAGAAAAACATATATCCAAAATAAGAAACATTTTTTTAAAAATATTTCTGTATAATGTCTTTAATGCCCTATTTGGCAAACATTATCATCTTATTCATCTGGCCATGATTCTAAAACATATCAACACAATGAATGATTTCCATGACAGTAATATATTCAAGAAATGGAAGGATCTTTTAGATAAAAACAAGTATAACAGAAGGGAAATTACATTTTTACTTAGGGTTAATTTAATATTATACTTATATATTTTAGCAAAATGGATGAGGTTATTATAAATAAAAAGGACAGAATAACCATAGTAACAATTAACAGACCAAATGTAAGAAATGCCGTGAATTATAAAACATCCAAAATGTTAGAAAATGCCATGGAAGAATTTAATTCAGATAATGAACAGCATGTATGCATTATAACAGGGAATTGCGGTAATTTTTCATCAGGTGCAGATTTATCTGATGCGGAAAAAATGAGTGGAGAAGTACTTAACAAAAACGGTCCAATGGGTTTTACAAGAATGTTTTTTCAGAAGCCATTAATAGCTGCAATAGAGGGTTACTGTGTTGCAGGAGGTCTGGAAATGGCACTCTCTGCTGACATAAGAATTTCTGGAAAGGATGCAAAATTTGGATTTCTTGAAAGGCGGTTTGGTGTTCCCTTAATAGATGGTGGCACACAGAGATTGCCGAAGATTATAGGAGTTGGGAGGGCACTTGATATGATATTAACTGGCAAGCTTATATCTGCTGATGAAGCCTATAAAATTGGACTGGTGAATTATATAACAGATAATGGAAAGGCGCTGGAAAAGGCCATTGAAATAGCAAAAATTATGGATTCATATCCATGGGATACATTAATAAATGACCGTCTTTCACTTTATAATGGACTTTATGAATCGTTGAATAAAGGTTTAAGAATAGAAGCTGAATTTGGTAAAAAAACCATTGATGGCGGTGCTGTAAGGGATGGTGCAAAAAAATTTATTTCAGGTCACGGGAGACATGGCAAAATGGATTAAAATTATTATTTATAATTATAGTTTATCCCTTATCCCTGCAGAATACTCACCGAGCGCAATGCTATTTGAATAATCATATGATCTGGTTAACTCAAGTATGCTGGCCTCTATTGATCCCTCTGCGTGAATCATTCCTGCAAGATATAATGACCCAAGGGATGAAATGAATTCCCTTAAAGTCTGGAATAATTTAATTCTGTTTATGGTTTCATTTCTATCCCTGCCTGTTAAATATTTTAATAATATATCTTTCTCATCGGGATTCTCAAAATCTTCATATGATGGCATTGTTGCAACCATACCACCGGCAATATCAACTATATTTTTTATGGCATCTGTATAGTTCTGATTTGCAAAAAGCTTTCCAACATTTGTATATATTATATTTGGAATGGCAATGCCGGAGATATTATCATAATTGCATTTATATGCCGCTGCTATTGCATTTGCCCTTAAATTTTCCTTATATTCTATAAGAACGGAAAGGTTTCTTTTTATATTAGATTTATCAGAAACGCCGTTGTATTCTGCAAGCAATTTGCCGGTGCCAATTAAAAAATCAGCAAGTGCTGCCCTGTATGAAAGTGCTGTGAATCTGTGAAACGTGGGGAACATCATGGCAAGAAGCCCTGCAAAATCATATTCACCGTTAAGGAATATCCTGTTATTTGGTATAAATACATTGTCAAATACCGTTACTGTTTCTACCTCCATGTTTTTTCTTCCAATTACTGAAAGGGTGTCATTTTCAACTGTTTCAACCTCCTTCATTGGTCTGGCAAACATGGTAATTCCCTTTGCATTTGCAGGTATAGCAAATGATACTGCATAATCCTTATCTGAAGAATTCATGCTTCTTGTTGGCAGCACTATAAGTTCGTTCGCTGCAATAGACTGTGTTGTATGTGCCTTTGCGCCTGATACATATATGCCGTTTTTGTCCCTTTTTGTTATGTGCAGGTACATATCAGGGTCCTTCTGCTCTGACGGCCTTAATGATCTGTCCCCCTTAACGTCAGTCTGTGCAACCGCAAGGCCCAAATCATTTTTGGCAGCATTATTATAAAAATTTATTACATTTTCATAATAATTGGTATGATATTTTTCATCCACCTTTCTTGATACATACATCAATGCAAAAATGGCATCTGTTCCTATTGCCTGAATAATATTAAACTGCCCCCTCCCCAATCTGGTCGTTTCATATATAAGCTCATGCCTGCGCATTAAGTCCTCCGTATTTCTTGGGATTTTGAAAAATGAACTTGTAACACCCAGATTATTATCATTATAGCAGGTAATTTCTTTATAATCAGAATCTGACTGTAATTTATATATTGAGGATGCATGATCAACCGGCACCTTCAATACATGATGATCCACAACGTCTGTAACCTTCCTTCCACGATAGTAGACAACCCTGCCATCCTTAAGGCTATTTATATAATCCTCAGCTGAAATAATCATGTGAATTCATTACCAATAATTATATATCACTTGCCATTATCCAATTAATAATAATTAATCGGGAAACATAAAAAAATAAAAGTTTGATATTTATAAAAATAAAATAAGCAAAAATTATTACCTATTACCCATTTCCTTTAGTTTTTTTATTATATAATCTTTCATGTTGAATGTGTCATCAGTAATAGCCTGATCCCTTAGCAAATATTTTTGGACTCTGCCTGTTGGTGTCCTCGGCAGGGATTCCACAAATCTAATATAGTTTGGAATCCAGAAATTCGGCATATTTTCCACACAAAAATCTATAATTCTTTCTGCATTTAGATTTTTAGTTTTAGGCACAATTGCTATCATGACCTCTTCATCATGATCCGGTTTTACAGGATATGCTGCTGCATCCCTAATTTCATCCATCTTCAATAATATCTGTTCTATCTCAAATGATGATATATTTTCTCCCCTTCTTCTTATTGAATCCTTTTGCCTATCAACGAAATAAATATTACCATCACTGTCATATTTACCCAGATCTCCAGTATGAAACCACAAGCCTCTGAATGCGTTGATGGTTGCCTCAGGCATTTTATAATACTCCAGGAAGGTTACATATGGCAGTCTGGGTCTAATTACTATTTCCCCAGTTTCTCCCGGCTTTACTGGAAATCCGTTTGGATTCTGAATCTCAACATCGAATGGTGGGGCAGGCATACCACAACTACCTGGTTTGTTTTTTTTATTAATCACATCACTGTATGGGCTTGTTACTGGAATTCCAGCCTCAGTGCTGCCATACCCACCAGTTATGTAGATATTAAATCTTTTCTCAGCCATTTCCCATACTTCCTTAGAAGCATATGCAATGGCAATAATTCTTTCATGGTCTTTTTCCTCAGATGATTCCGGCTGCTTAATAAGCATCTCAAATATGGGCCCCACGGCATGAAAATGCGTGATTCCATATTTTTTTATATCTTTCCAAAAATTTAGGGGATCAAATTTTTCTACCAGAACAATGGTGGCATTAGCCATAATTGCAGATATTGCCGCCAGATCAAGGGCCATTATATGAAATAGGGGCAGGTAAATATAAACAACACTGTCAGCTGAAACACCTCCAGCATCTATCATATCAAGTGCAGTTACAATGAATTGTGCATTGCTCTCCACAACAACCTTTGAACGGCCAGTGGTACCTGATGTAAGTATCATCGCGGCCGGATCATGGCCTTTTAATTCTGTATATATATTTTCCTTCCTATCTGAAAGCAATTCATTTAAAGTTATCATATTATCAATGCCGACGTTAATATTGCTTTGCTCACCAATTAAAATTAAATTTTCCACTGATTTTAAATTTTCTTTAATTTCCAAATAATTTTTTAAAAGTCTAGTATCAACAAATAAAAATTTTGTTTCAGGCATATTTATGTTATATATTAATGGCTCTTTTACAAATCCTGTATTTATTGTAACCGGTATACCGCCGGCCTTAAGTATACCAAGGTATGAAAATAACCATTGGGGAGAATTTAATGCATATATACCTATTCTGTCTCCTTTCTTGGTCCCCATCTTAATAAGTCCCGTAGCAATTCTTGAGCTTATTTCATCGGTTTCTTTATATGAATACCTTTCATTATTAAAAAGAATCAATGTTTTGTCTTTATTTTCCTCAGCTTTTCCTTTTATTAGATCCACTACGGACGGATATAACTCCAAGGCCTGCATATATACATCTTCCTTATAAAAGCCGGTTTTCATTGTTGGATCTGGTGGAAACATATAAAATCTAGCTATTAGAACTTTATAAACCTTTTTTAGTATACAAAAAAATAAAATTAACAGAATTAGCTTTTTATATTCTATTTTATCAATATTTTCATAATTAGATGCAATTGATGATCATAATTTGATTCACTCAAATTAACGGTTAGGCATGGAGCCAATCCTTGGATGTAATAAGGTAATATTAAATATATTTATATATAAACATTGGTTAATTTTTTATGGAACATTATAAATGGTTTAGGATATGGCCAAACTATCTTCCATATACCATAGACTATCCTGACATGAACATATGGAAAATGATGGAAATTTCATCAACGCTATACGGTTCTAAGGACGCCATAATATATTATGGACATAGAATAAAATACAGAGATATTTATACTGATATTAATAATCTGTCCTTGTTTATAAAATCTAAAGGAATTAAGAAGGGAGATAGGGTTGGAATAATGATGCTGAATTCTCCACAGTTTATAATTTCTTTCTTTGCCATAGCGGGTGCAGGTGCCACCATAGTTTTAATGAGTCCTGCACTGGATTACAGCACTGCAAGTTACATCGCAAAAGAAACTGGCATGAAAATGATAATAACAACCTCTGAATTAATAAAAATACCGGAAAAATTGCATGATGAATTAAATATAATTATTATTTGCGGAAACTTAAGAGATTATATAAAAAAACCGGATATACCTGTTCCTGAATTCATAACTGCAGAACATAAAATTGCTGGAATACCATGGGAGGAGGCAATAAAGAAAAGGGAGGGTAAAATAGACCCTAATTCAGAAATGGATGATGAGGCATTGATAGCATACACCTCAGGAACCACCGGAATACCAAAGGGATGTGTTCATACAAATAAATCTGTAATAGCAAATGCCATTGGTGCCTCTGTATGGAGAAGGTTAACCTCATCTGCCAATGAACTTGGTGCTGCGCCATTTTTCCATGTGACAGGCCTTGCATTTTCAATGCTTTCTCCCATTTACTCAGGGGCCACCATAACAATATTAACACGCTGGAACAGTGAGGCCGCAATACAGGCAATAGAAAAATATAGGGTTACACATTTTGTTTCAGTGGCGCCAATGATAGTTGACCTTTTAAACCAAAAAGATCTAAATAAAAGGGATTTTTCATCAATTAGATTTATCGGTGGAGGCGGGGCCGCAATGCCAAAGGTGCTTGCTGAGAAAATGGAGGAATTATTTAACATACCATTTGTTGAGGGCTACGGCATGACCGAGGCCATGGGGCAGACGCATATAAATCCGCCGGAGCACAGAAAACTTCAATGCATAGGTATTCCACAGTTCGGGTACGACGCAAAAATAATATCGCCAGAAACAGGGAAAGTGGTTGAAAATGAAATAGGTGAGATTGTTGTTAACGGTCCCAGCATATTTAAGGGATATCTCAATAAACCTGAGGATACGGAAAATGCATTTATTTCAATAAATGGAAAAAAATTCCTGAGAACAGGAGATATTGGATACATGGACGATGAGGGATCATTTTTTGTTGTTGACCGTTTAAAAAGAATGATTAATCGTGCAGGATTCAAGGTCTGGCCGGCAGAAATTGACAACCTAATGCTTCGCCATCCTGACATACTTGAGGTATGCACAGTAGGAACACCAGATCCAAGGGTTGGAGAAGAGGTAAAGGCATTTGTGGTTTTAAAAGAATCTGGAAAAAATAAAAACATAAGTGAGGAGGAAATTGTGGCATGGGCAAGGGAAAATATAGGTGGCTATAAATATCCACATATGGTAGAGTTTACTGACAGCCTTCCAAAAACAGCATCAGGAAAGGTGGACTGGAAAAAACTGCAGGATAATGAGAGAAATAATTTATGATTATATTAATTTTAAAGTAAAAATGATTAATTTTATATTTAACAGATCGGAAGAGCG
>NZ_LKBH01000179.1:0-15877 GCF_001402935.1 Acidiplasma cupricumulans
TTTTTATAATATTTATTCATCGGTTGCACCATTAGCAGCCTGGTAGTCCTTTAGTTTTTGGGTATGATATCCTGTATTTGTTGCAACAAAATATATGGCAAGGCTTAATATTGCAAATATTATATAGTCATAAGGATATATTATATAATTTATGCCAAGTGAACCATAGTATGACATTATCCCAAGTATTATATTATATGATACAACCCATATTGATGCTTTTAATGCGCGATGTGCAGTTTTACCTGAAATTATGTAGAGACTAAGTGGTGTTAATATTGTAACAATTGCATAAATTGAAAAGTACATATAGAATGGTAACAGTGAAAGCGCATAAATGACTCCTATGAAGATAAAAATTATCCAGTATATAATAGAGTAAACAATTGCAGTTTTAAGTGATATACTGAATGTCCGTCTGCCATATGGGCTTAAAAGGAATAATGGTAATCCACCGCTAACTATTAAAAGCAGCAAGCTTACTATGCTCCATCCTGAAAAATAAACAAGGAGTGAGGCTATGACAAATCCTATTGGTGCCATAATGCCCAGGAAAGGTGTTTTGAATTCTCTGTGTATCTCTGGTGCAGTCTTTCTTAGGGATGTGTTTGTTATGCCTGCAGCAAGATAGGCATAAACTGTAAATGAAGAATTTATTCCAACAAGTGCATACCAGCTTGGGAACGGCAGCAAAAATAATGCACCGATAATAAATGTTATAAGTAATGATACCCAAGGTGTTCTAAATTTTGGATGCAATCTTCCGAAGATATTTGGAAAATAATCAATTTTATTCATACCGTATAATGACCTTGCGGATGAACCAACATAAACTCCAAGTGTGGACGCAGATGATATTACTGCCACTATAATTAGGAATATTGAGAATCCAACAAGGAAATAAACACCTGTTGAATTAAATGCATAATAGAATGGATTTGCAGACCATGTTGATGTCAGCAGCTGGCTCCAGTCACCAGGTGGTACTCCTGCGGCTGACCAGTTTATGGATGCAATAAAAACAATCTGAAGTAATATATATGTGGCCATTGCGGCAAGCATTGCGGAAATCATGCCAATTGGCACGGATTTCCTAGGATTCTTTGTTTCCCCAGCGTAATCAAGACCCTGCCTGAAACCCTCATATGAAAATATTACGCCTGCAGGAACCATTGCAGCAAATATGGATGAACTGCCATATGGCAAAAATCCATGTGGCATATTAAAGAAGTTTTTTGGGTGGAATATAAATGCCACAATCATTATTATTGTTAATATAATAGCTGCCATTTTAAACCATGTCATTACAGCATTGGATTTACCAAAAACATTTACACCTATATACTGTATTAATATAAATATGCCAAGTAACGCCAGTGCAAAAATAACACCAAGCGGGGTTAACAGGGAAATAGATGAATTATAAAGATCCGGAACATAACTGCTGATAAAACTTGTTAGTGCGGCGGCCTCAACAGGAGGCGTGGCTATGGCTCCAATTGTATAGGCCCAGCCAAGGTAAAAATTGCTTACAGGGCCATGGGAAAATTCATTGAATCTTACAAGCGAGCCGGTATATGGAAACATTGTACCAAGCTCACTGAATACCAGGGCAAGGACAATAAAAAAGAGTCCTGCAACAACCCATGTTATTATGGATGCAGGACCCGCGTATGCTGGGCCGGCCAGTACTCCAAGCAACCAGCCTGATCCAACCATGCCAGTGAAACTTATTAAAAATATATCAACTGATGATAGCGATTTTCGTAATTTGGGTGCATTTTTCATATTAGAATTCATTATTGGTTAACTCTCCATGATATTTATATTTTTTTTGAATCATGCTATGCTTTATCTAATTTAGATATTAGTTCCTATATAATCATAACAAATATATAGACAAAGTTAAGGTATCTGAATATAAGTAAATTATCTATATACATTATTTTACCTAGATTCCACACTATTATCTATCATTACAATGAAATTATATGTAATCATTGTTTATGCTATAACTGTATCATAATTACTATTCCCACATCTTACTTTTATATGCTAATCTATCATTAACAATATCATTTCCCTTATTATTTATAAAAAATAATATATACTGAAGTTAGAAATCATGAAAAACCTTATTTAGCCTCAGCTATATGACGATATAGCTGTGAGAATCGGAGGCGGTTGTTATGCAACTTGACCCTTGAGGCCGTTAGTTAGAATAGCCGCCCTTCGACTCGATTTCTTACCTTATTAATATCCAGTAAGGTGAATAGGAGCTTGTCGAGTCTTCGATTCTGAATCTCACAGAACCACTAGGAGGTGATTAATATAGTAATTGGTTTGGATGTACATAAACGTTCCGTATATGCTACGGTAATGAATGATAATGGAGATATTATTATCCAGAGAAATATGGAAAATAATATGGAGACAGTCAATAAGTTTTTATCGGATTATAAGAACCATGATATTGTAATAGAATCATCAACATCCGGTAAATACCTTTGTAAGGAATTATTAAAATTAAACTATAAGATACATTTAATAAATCCCTCTAAGGTTCCTGAGATATATAATAATTATAAGAAGACTGACAGGGAGGATTCATTCCAGCTTGCAGATGTATTCAGGAATGGGAGGAATGAAGGAAATATATATTCCATCAGAGGAAATAGAGAATATCAGGTCATTGGTTAGATACAGGCATTCGCTTGGAGAAGAATTGACTTTAAAGAAAAATAAAATACATGCATTGTTAACATCATATGGAATAATAATTAAGGCGACAGACCCATTTGGAAAGAAGGGATTAAAAGAAATAGAGAGTAATTATAATAATCTTAATTATTCTGATAGAATAGTTTTAAGATCATTATTAAATGACATATCATTCATAAAGAATAGGGAAAAGGAAATAGAAACAGAAATATCATTATTATCAAAAAATAATGATAACATAAAATTGTTAATGACAATTCCAGGAATAAACTTCTACACAGCAGCAGGTATATTATCAGAAATAGGAACAGTAAACAGATTTGATAATAAGCTTAAGTTTGCCTCATACACCGGGCTAATACCAAGTGAATATTCATCAGGTGAAAGAATAATAAAAGGCCATATAACCAAGCATGGGCCATCATTATTAAGATTCTTTTTGGTTGAAACAGTGCATTCATTGATAAAATATACAAAGAAGTTCAGATCCAAGTATTTGAGCATAGTAAGAAGATTGGGAAAGAAGAGGTCTATAATAGCCATAGCAAGGATATTAGCAGAAACAATATATTCAATGTTAAAAAACAATGTAAAGTTTGTTGATCAGGAAAGAAAGGAAATGTTAAATCCTGATGAACTTTATTTCAAGAAATTAGAAGACTTATCATTGAAGAAAATAAACAATATGAGGAAAATTGCTAACGATGGGAATGTGCATGGTGATTCAGCAAATTTAATATACCGGAGAGGGATAAAGAAATGTTAAATATAGGTTTTTCATAGGAGTTGCATAATTCATTTTAATAAAACTCAAAATTAAAGATAAATTCCCTATACTTTTAAATACAGGGAATTTAGATTTTTATGACATCAAAATCAATCAGCTTTGAATCTAACAGGAATATAAAAAGATAATCAGTATTTCAGTTATAGATAAAAATTATTCTAAAACATACAAACGCAATTAATATTTTCTTGATAACAGCGTATTAAAGAGATAAAGGAACCTTTTAAAGGAAAAAAATTATAAAAAAGTAAGATCCTTTAAGGTTCAGGTATAATGATATTGTATATGGCAAGGCTAATGGAGTTATACAAAAGAGAATTTAGGATATTAGAATCTATAATGCATAATATATCCAAAAATATATAAATTCCCAGGAATAACATTTACATCTATATACAGAAGTATAAGAAAGATTGTTCCCGAAATATATAATAATGTAATATTAACAATAGACTCTTCTTGATTTAAAATAACATCGAGGAAGATTGCCTAGGAAATAAATGGCATAAAAATAAGAAAGCGATACTTGTCAGGAATAAAGAGATTATTCTGTGAAAAAATAAGGGCCGTAAGGCCTAAATAGATGAATTCAGAAAATGATATTAAAGGTATATTTTTATAATGAATTTAACACAAACTAAAGGAAGCCTACTAATGAGGATAACAATTATGCAACATAGTTTATATACTGTGGATTATTGAAGATATAATCATATATCAAAGAAATTGCATGCAACACCTAAATATAATTATAGATTCATAGAGGTCTAATTATTTAAAATGCTACATTTTATCATATGTAGCTGTATTGTCTGTTATATTGTATCACTTATAATGAATAGGCACCAATGCATGAATGTATCCTTTCTTTAATTTTCTTTTCTATATTACAATGTTCATATAGACACTCAATTCAGAATGGAGGTCTATAATATAATGTTTAAATACTTAAATATTTAAACAATATAAAAAATATTTAAATAATGAAATAAGATGAAAGAAATATGTATGCATATATTTTTTTAAACAATGATGAAAAGTCTAACCAATTAGAAGAATATGTAAAAAGATTCGATCTGAGAATATTAAAACGAGATAACCGCTCAGATGAATACAAAAATCTAAAAATAGCATTAGAACCCGCGGTAGCATTCACATTAGAAAAAGGAAATACTTTTGTGTATTATGGAATTCCAGAAGGTAAGGAAAATGAGGCTTTTAAAAAAATTATATATTACATAGTAACAGGTACTACTAATTTAATACCAAATACAAAAAATTGCATAGCAAATGTAAATACACAGACAAATTTAAAATTATTTGTAACCCCTGAATGCCCATATTGTAAAAGGATGGGGGAGTTATTAGGTGAATTTGTTGTTTTAAATAAAAATATTAACCTGAGTATAGTAAATGTATTTAATTTTCCAGAAATTATAGAGAAATATGATATTGAAGCAGTACCAACACTTATTATAAATGAGGAATACAAATTAATAGGTTTTCATGAAGAATCTTTATTATGTATGCATATACTTAGTTCTCTAAATAAACTATATGAATAATTTGTATGCCACCAGTTTCCAATACTTAAATCTTGTCCTGCAATGTCAAATTTACACAGTGTTTTAATTTCAGTTATGATATAAACAGTTAAAGGTATATTAAATAAATGATGTCTCATATTTCCATAATAGTTAGACAAGCATCGAATATTATTAACATAATTAAAATATTGAGATATGCCATCTAAACATATCCCATCGATAATGGAAATCATAGATAATATAGTTTCTCCCGATGATAGGAATATACAGATCCTCAGGGATATTCATCAGGAACCATGAGTGATGTTGAATCGTGAATCTTAATCAAAAATCTTTCCATTTCATGAGACATTTATCATCGACCTCTTATAATAATTGTGTTTACTCCTTTTATAGCTGTCCTTAAGATTCTTTAAGAATCCCCTGTAATATTCCCTGAAGCCGCTGTCATTGTTCCATTTATCTAAAAATTGTAAGGGTAAATAGTAATCCAATGTTGAATGTATTATATTGTTATAATCATGGAATGCGTTCTCTATTATTATTTTGCCTTCATTGAAGTTACTGATTTTATTTACCCATATGTAATCTGTCTTAATTGAATTATGAAAGCCTTTCTATATCTCCATTCTCCTCAGGTGTTTCTTTTTCTGTGTATTCATGGTTGATTCCCATTATTTTAAGGCAGTTGTTGAATTCTCTGGAAATATACTGTGGGCCATTATCAGTTCTTAATGTAATATTATCTGGTATATTCCCATTGAATTTCCTTATAATTGCATCATCTAATGCATTTATTGCATTCTTGGAAGTACATGATGTATTATAATTACAGCCATACCATTCTTTTGAGAATGCATCCTTAATGCACATTAAATATGTCTTTCCATTATTGGTAGGTATATATGTAATATTTGTCTCAATAAGCATTTCAGATTTATCATCCCTTAGTAATTTCAATTCACTTTTATTTTTATGATTATGCAATGGCAAGGTTAGATTATTATTCTTTATTATTTTATGTACTGTTTTTTTGGCTATTCTTATGCCTGAATTCCTTAATAATGCCTAGACCATGTTACCTCCACAGGTTAGTCTTTCATTGCATAGTTCTATCGTTTTATCTATAACATTATAATAGTAAGTTATTCTGTTAATTCCAGAATATATCGATAACTATTAATTAAATATGCTAAACGTTAAATGCATAACACCTATTTATGGCATTAAATTTTAAAATGTGTGACACTAAAAACTGAAGTACTACATATTTTAGACCTAATTCCCCTATCAACTTCAAGTATTGCTCCTGCATTTAGTATAGCTGCAGCATTTGGAGTTATGGTATTTTATTCAGGTACAAATAGCATTATGGGCGTTATACTATTATTCATCCCCTTTCTAATTTCTTCGCTAGTGTTTAGAAGCTTAAATAAGCATTATCCTAATGCAGGTGCATCTTATCATTGGGGATTAAGAATAATTGGAAGGACGTTTGGTGGATTTCAGGCATGGGTAGTTACATTGGCTTATTTATTTTCTATTCCTCCAATAGTTATCCCGGCAGGAGAATATACCATAGACTTCCTTGTTTCTATTAAGTTACTAGGACTTAAAGCCTTAAATAATACATTATTATTATTTTTCATAAGCTCTTTTTGGATATTTTTAGCCATATTAATATTAATTCTTGGAACCAAACCTACAGCGAAATTTACTGAAATTTTTTTAGGGGTTGAACTTTTTATTGTGATCAGCTTTATAGTCATAGGAATATACTATTTACCATCACATATCATAAATACATTTTCTTACTCTTGGTTTTTTAATCTGCACCCCAATATAACAGGCTTATTTTTAACAATGGTTGTGGCTGCAACAATACTGGATGGGTGGGAAATAGATTCATATGCGGCAGAAGAATCTAAAAACCCACATGAATGGCCAGGACTTAGTGGAATAATAGGTTTAATATTTGTCATGGCAATCTATTTGATTGTGATGCCATTAATGTTAATTGAAACCCCACTGGTTAAACTATCTAACAGTGCTGACCCATTATTTCTTTGGTCTACAGCAGTTATACCAAAATATTCTTATATAATTGATATTGCAGTTATTGTTTCCACTGCAAGCTCTCTATGGTTAACGTCATTTATTTTAAGTAGAGCATGGTTTGCTATGTCAAGGAATGGCCTTTTACCAAATTTTTTCTCAAAAACAAGCCCTCGTGGAAGCCCATATTTAAATATACTTATTATAGGAATGATTCTATTTTCTATAAATTTTTTGATTGTTTTTTCAAAGTCAATTTTTGCTCTATTTTCTGTATTATTAAGTACTGCAGGAATCTTTCTTCTTGGAGAGTTTATGCTTGATAATATAACCGGTTTATATTTCTTCTGGTTCGGTCATAATAATTTCCATTCTAAATATCATATACACTGGATTTACAGAATTCTTATACTATTTAGTGCATCTTTTATATTTTTTATTATTATAATATCATTATATTCTGATTTTGAACTATTAATTGCATTTATTGTGTTGCTGTTTCCATCAATGTATTTTATCTATAAATCTAGGAGTAACTATAAAGCAACAACTATTTAATTTGTTTTTATAATGAAAATATATTTATCAACGATCATTAGTTATATTTTATTATAATTATAATTTTTAATTATCATATCCGCTAGGCGTGATTAATTTATATTATGTTTTTAAATGTAATTTCATGTCAAATGAGAAAAGTTACAATACACAAAATAACAGAAATTTGAGTCTTACCTCATTAGCAGGCAATGTAATGGCAGCGTTAGAAATGACTGATTTAATTAGAACAACACTTGGACCTCGCGGATTAGATAAATTACTCACTGATCAATTTGGGCATCATATAATCACCAATGATGGTTACACAGCATTGGTATCCACAAAAACTGATCACCCAATTAGCAGACTACTAGTTGAAATTGCAGAAATGCAACAAATGACAGTAGGTGACGGAACAACATCAGCAGTAATAATTGCATCAGAAATGTTGAAAGAGGGTTATAGAATGATATCAGAATATGACCTCCACCCTACCAAAATTATAAAAGAAATAGATGAAGGACTTCCTATTATGTTAAATTACATGCAAAAAAAAACTTTAAAGCTAAAATCGCTGGATGACCCTCTTTTAAATTATGTTATAAAAACTGCAACCTCCTCCAAGCTTGATGGAAAATTTATTTCAGATTTAATTATACAGGCCATAAGATTGCTTAACTCTAAAGGCAGGTCAGATTTAAAAAATGGTATTATGCTTCTGCGGAGATTGGGTAATGATCATCTTATAAATGGTATTGCAATTGAAGAATTACCGATGGAACCTGAAGTAATAAGGAATATTAATAAACCAGTTATTTGCCTTCTAAAGGACACGTTAAAGCTACCAATTACTTCAAATGTGGAGGAAGACAGAAATAAGATCATTTCCACAATATTATTAAACAACATTAATATAATTATAACAAATGCACCCGAGATAGATAAAATATTAAAATTTAATCTTGAAGAAAAAAATGTGGCAATTATTAGAGTTTCTACTGAGGAATTAACATTGCTGTCAAAAGCATTACAGTTAAAAATCTTAAACAATTTAGATCTTTTAAAGGAGAAAGAACTTTCAAGAAAAAGTATGGATTCAATATCCTTAAACGAAGAAGATAATTTAACAATACTAAATAATGCTGGGGGTAATGTTTCAGCAACATTAATTATTGGAGGCATTACCGACGAAACGTCTAAAGAACGAATGAGGACATTTACTGATGGAATTTCAGCAGCCCATTTCGCGATGGAAGGTGGCATTTTACCGGGTGGCGGAATAGCAGAATTAAACTGTGCTAGGTTCTTAAAAAAGTATATGCTTGAGAATAATATTGAAAAACCTGGATATAAAGTTCTGATCTCTGGTTTTGAAAGCATTTCTAGACAAATATTGGAAAATGCAGGTTATAATGGATATGAAATGCTGATGCAGCTAAATCAACAGCCAGATGGAATAGGAATAAACATAGATACCGGAGATTACATAGATATGATAAATAATGGAATAGTAGATCCTTATATTGTCAAAGTGAGCGCAATTAATGCGGCAGTACATATTACAAAAACAATCCTAAAAATAGATAAAAATATATTAAAAAAAGATGAAAAATCAATAAATTCTTAAAAACGGTACCTTTTTATTGACCTCTTTTTCCCTAAAATTTTTCCATATTTTTAATTGCATATTCTTTACAGCATCTAAATTATTTGAAAGAGCGCGAATAAAATATCCACGATTATAAGGCATCTTTGTTATTCCATAAATAACATCATCAATATCATCTAATGAAATATTTTCTTTTACCTCATTGCCAGAATACCAGTAAGCGTTTAATAGGTATTTGTTATTCCCAAAAATAATTCCAATGTTTTTTTTATCACTATCAAAATAATTTGATGAATCAAATAATATAATATCATCACCCTCTTCAATAACAAATGTGTTGGAAAAAATTTTGAAATCCCAAAATTCTCCCATAGCAACTCTTCCAGGAACAAATATATCAGAATATAACATTTTTGTGTTCTTTTGCACATGTATAATAGTTTTTTGATACCAACGTGAATTTTTAAAATGAATGCTTTCTTTTTGTAAGAATTCCAATCTAGAATTTTCATCTAGAAATATCTCTATTTCTCTACTTGCGTAATTTGAATCCATTTTATAAATTTTAGTTGCTGTTGAATCGGTTAAAAAAGCTTCGGCATTTTTACCAAGGTGGATAGTGTAATAGTATCTATCACCTTCAACGATACCTCCCGTCGGATTTGAGAAAATTATATATGGTATTTCAGGATTAAATTCGTCATAATAAAGTTCCCTAACAACGCGTGCTGGGATGGTATTATAAACATTAGTAAGATAAGTTCTTTCATTGTACCTTTCAAAATTTAGGTTAACAATAGCATTCTTTCCAGGAGTACCAACACTAATTGTAGTTTTTTCTTTTTCGTATGCATTAAAAATTTCTGGTTTTAACTTTATAAAGTCCAGAGCATTCATCTGAATAGAGCCTCCTTACGAATTATATCAACCAGTGTATCTATTCCAGTATTATCTTTTGCTGAAATCATTACGACTGGTTTATCCCCTCTTACTTTTTTTGCATCTTCTAACATTAAGTCTAAATTAGCTGATTTAACTGGTGATTCTGGTATGGTTGTTTCCACATATGGAGCTAAATCAATTTTATTTATAACAAGTATATCAGAATTTTTAATTCCTAGGCCTCCTTTCCTTATTGTCTTATCACCACCTGCAACATCAACCATATAAATAAAAAAATCAGCCAGTCTTGGACTAAAAGTCAAAGTAATGTTATCACCACCAGATTCTATGAATATTATGTCAAGATCAGGATATTCCTTTTCAAGTCTTTCGGCTGCATCAATATTCATAGATGGGTCATCACGAACTGCAGTATGCGGACATCCACCAGTTTCTATTCCAACTATCATATCCTGGTTTTCTATATAGTCAGAAAGCCTTTTAGATAATCTCCTTGCATCCTCCCTTGAATATACATCATTCGATATAACAGCAGTTTTAAATCCAAGTTCTTTAAATTTTGGTACCAATTTCTCTATTAATTCTGTTTTTCCACATCCAAGTGCTCCACCTATACCTATTCTAACTGTTCTTACCATTTTATATACCTCCACTTTTAACTAATAAACATCCTACTAGAATCATTTTCATGAATCATTGAATAAATATCAACAGCTGGAAAACTCTGACTTATTTGATCAACATTTTCAATTTTAAACTTGCCATCACTTATTAAATCATAAAGAATTTTTTGAGCTTCTATGTAATCAATTTCTCCCAGCCTCACAAGTGCCGCAATTGTTTCTATTAGATTTGTATAAATTATTGAAGTTATGCCTAACTGCCTTATATTTAAATAAGAAGATACAAACGCTAGCGCTATGGGATATGTACATGGTGATTCATCATTTCTAACCTTTAAAATATATTTATTGAAAAGTTCATAATTTTCAATATCTATAGCATTTAAGAGAGACCTACCCATTCTTGTTGAAGATATCCTTAATTCTTCTGTAAGCTTTGAGGAATAGGCAAATTTATCAAGTGAAATAATAGCCTGAATGTTGTTTCCATCTACAAACCGCTGGGCCAATAAAAAAATCTTAATATCAGAAGTTTTCCAAATTTTTTCCATATACAAAGACACTATGTTGCTTATCTCATTTATAGAATATTTATGATATTTTATAAGCTCTTCCATTCCTTGGGATATGGCAAAGGTTCCCATTGGAAAAAATGAATCAGAAATTCTAATTAAGTTTAATATATTCTTTATTTCCATATCGGTTTTCATTCTTTATCCTCTCCTGCATGATATCCTGTTGCAATCGTTGATATAACCCTATTTTCCAGCTGTGTGACTATAGGAACTGGTATTTTCTTTAATATATCATTAACATTTTTTACTCCTATTCCTGTTGTTACATATGCATATCTTCCTTCTATTAGAACCTCCATATGATGATTACCCAGATTATACCCAAGTGTTAAAAAGTTTTCATAATCTTTTTCTGTGCCGTTTGTTTCAATAGTTACTTTTATCACAGGTTCAGGCATGATATTAATTCTATAAAAAGTCCCATTACTTGTTGGCCCAAAAATATCTCCATTGTTTATTATTTGGCCTCTAGGTAAATCTATAATGATCTCCTCATTATCAACATCCTCTAATCTAATACGACCTCTCATTGTATCCTGACGGTTTACTTTTACATCGCGAATATTCTTAATTTTTTCATTATTATTCACTTTTTTATCAAACTTAATCATTTTTTCATCTCCTTATGATATATCTTAATTAAATCCTCACTTAATTTTTCTGTATCAACTGGTCCATAATGCTTATAAAATGATTGATCCACTAAAACAAATTTATAGGTATTATTATTCAGGATAATTTCGCTCCCTATCTTTAATTCTTTTGCAACATATACTATTTTCATTAAATGTTCAGATAAATCTAGGTTTAAATGAGTTTTTGGATCTATAAACCCTGACAGGTCATATATTTTCAATGCAGTTATAACGCAATGTTTGACTTTTAAAGGGTCTATTATTTTGTTACCCTTCGTATTTTCTAAACTAGTTATGTGTCTAATCATAAAAATCAAAAAATATTTAAAATACTTACACTATAAAATAAAGCTGAGCAAGTGGTAACTGTTTTGCTGGCTGCGATGTTATAAGTTTGCCATTAAATTTTACTTTGTGTGTTTCAGGGTCTATCTGTATATCACCTACTGTGCTGTTTCTGACCATATGCGCTTTTGTTAAATTTCTTGTATTATAAACTGGTAGAACATTATGTTCTAAACCATATTTAGATTTAATTCCAAGATCATACGCAACCTTTGAGGTAAATATGTATGAAGTCCTTGATTGTGCTAGTCCAAAGCCACCATACATTGGCCTGAAATAAATGGGTTCAACAGTAGGTATTGATGCATTCGGATCTCCCATCATTGCATAGGCTATAAATCCTCCCTTAAATACCATTTTTGGTTTTACACCAAAGAATTTTGGGTCCCAAAGTACTATATCTGCTATTTTATCTTTCTCTAATGTTCCAATATAGTCCGATATACCATTTGTAATAGCCGGATTTATTGTTACTTTGGCCAGATATCTAAGCGCTCTAAAATTATCATTGTCCTTTGAATCTTCTGGGAGCTTTCCAAATTCCTTTTTATTTTTATCAGCAGTCTGCCATAAACGCGTAGATACTTCACCAACTCTTCCCATTGCTTGGCTGTCTGAGGAATACATGCTTATTAATCCAAGATCATGGAAAACATCTTCTGCCGCTATGGTTTCCGCTCTTATTCTTGATTCTGCAAATGCTATATCTTCTGGAACTGCGGGATTAAGATGATGGCATACCATTAACATATCTAAATGTTCATCTATTGTATTTACAGTATATGGTCTCGTTGGACTTGTTGATGAAGGTAGCACGTTTGGCTCACCTACTAGTTTCATGACGTCCGGAGCATGCCCACCACCTGCTCCTTCACTATGATAAGTATGAACTGTTCTACCATTTAGGATATAATTAGTATCGTCAACATAGCCTGCCTCATTCAGGGAATCTGTATGTATTGAGACCTGCACATCATACTGATCTGCAACGGTAAGTGCATTATCTAAAGCGGCCGGTGTAATCCCCCAATCTTCATGTACTTTAAATCCTCCGGCGCCAGCCTCTAATGCTTCTATTAAAGGTTCTGGTTTGGAATCATTACCCTTTGCTAGAAACAGCCAGTTTAGAGGCAGCCCCTCTACGGCCTCCATCATTTTTCTTATATTCCAAGGACCAGGTGTTGTAGTCACTGCATTCGTACCATCTGCTGGACCTGTTCCACCTCCTATATGTGTAGTAATTCCATTGGCTATTGCTTCATATGCCTGCTGTGGAGATATCATGTGAACATGTGTATCGAAGAAACCTGCTGTTGCAATCAAACCCTCACCCGATGTGGCCTCTGTACTTGAGCTTACAACCATATCCTTATCGACATTGTCCATTATGCCAGGATTTCCTGCTTTTCCGATTCCAACTATCTTTCCGTCCCTTATTCCTATATCTGCTTTTATCACTCCCACCATCGGGTCAAATACTATTGCGTTTGTAATTACATGATCTAACGCACCTTTGGCATGCGTTGTACCTGGTGATGAACCCATTCCGTCCCTAAAAGTTTTTCCACCGCCAAATACAAGTTCATCTCCGTACGTTGTTAAATCTTTCTCAATTTCTATAACTAGATCAGTATCAGCTAGCTGTACCTTATCTCCCTTTGTGGGACCATATAAATCATTATATTGTTTCCTACTTATTTTCATTATTACACCCCTTTATATTTTAAATCTTTAGCTTTCTGCATTGCCAATGCTTTTCTATACTCTACTTTTACACTTCCATTAACCAGGCCACCAAAACCATAAACATAGTTCTTTCCACCGTATGATACTAGAGTAACCTCCTTTTCCTCCCCGGGTTCAAATCTTATGCTTGTACCTGATGGGATATCAAGTTTCATTCCATAGGCTTGTGATCTGTCAAATTCCATTGCCCTGTTAACCTCAAAGAAATGAAAATGCGCTCCTATCTGTATTCCCCTATCTCCTGTATTTTTAACTTTTAATTTTATTCTTTTTCTATTGGGAAAAGTTTCTATATCACCACTTCCAAGAAATATCTTTCCAACTGTTTTCTGATTATCACTCATTTTTAACGCCTCCTTTTGGTTGTATTGGATTATGTACACTCACTAATTTAGTTCCATCCGGAAAAGTTGCCTCAACCTGCACAAGAGAGATCATATCTGCAACCCCAGGCATTACATCTTCTAAGCTAACAACATGTTTGGCATCTTCCATTAATTTCGCAACAGTCTCACCCTTCCTAGCACCTTCCTGCACATAGTCAGCGATTAATGCGACTGCCTCCGGGTAATTTAATTTAAGCCCTTCTGCCTTTCTTCGTTCAGCCATTCTCGCCGCTGTATAAATCATCATTTTATCTATTTCATGAGGTACCAATTTCATTTCATCACCAATTAAATAACATTTAATACCATTTTAATGTTTTATAGATAACTATTCAGTTAAATGCAATATTCACAAAATTTTAAACTTAAAATATGGGTTCTCACATTCTATAATAAGTCCTGTAATTGTCTAAAATTATCTATTAGTATGTAATTTTTGGATATGCCCATGAAACATATTCCATTGATTATGAAAATCGTAGATAATATAGTATAGCCTGATGAAAGGTATTGAAAATATTTAGATAAATAGGTTCTTAAGATCCTCATCATTCTGCAAATATTCAATATATCAGGCAAATTGTCATGTATATTCCTAAGACCATGAGAGTTATCTTACCCTAGTAAGAATATAAGATATATTATCATTCTAGACATTATCAAGAAGGTCAAGAAAATTTGATCTACATGCACTTAACATAGGTATTACATTACTTTATTCAATGAGGGAATAAAAAATACATTCTATTAGGTTCAACATATGTTAAATCTGAAATATATTATTACATCTTTAATAATCCACATTCTTTACAAATAATTGACATAAATAAAAGAAAGAGAATTATAAAATTTATAAAAGATAATAAGTGAACAGAAGAATAGGAATAGATCTCAGGAAAGAATATCCATATATGTAAAGCTTATTTTATAATTTAATTTCAGCAATTCTTTGATAAATAATTCTGTCTGATAGTATCTCTATTACCATTCAATAATGTAGAAGATACTGGATATTTATACATATCAAAGTTTATAACAATTTAATCACTCTCTAGTGATTCTGTGAGTTTTAATAGAAGGCTTGAAGAATTAGTATTAACCTTGTTAAATATTAATAGGATAAGAAATTGTGCGTTAAATAATGCTATTACTTTTTACCGATATCAAAGGCATAGAAATTTAAAAGTGTTGCAACTTAGTATAAGTATATCTTCATATAGCTAAAACTAAATAATGTTTTTTCATGATTTCTGATAAATATATAATCTTTTAATTTTTTGAGTTTTTGAGTTTTATTGTAATATCCTTAAATGAACTTCTTTATGAATTGAATTATGCGTATTCATTTTTACTTTATAATAATTCTAGTCCTCTATCAAATTTTATTTAAGATCGGAAGAGCACA
>NZ_LKBH01000180.1:0-10731 GCF_001402935.1 Acidiplasma cupricumulans
GTATTTTTATGTTATTATAATATGGTAAAAATATTAATTCTTACAGGAGATGCAGGAGAATCTCTGGAGGTAATGTATCCACTACAGCGAATGAGGGAGGAGGGCTATGACGTTGATGTTGCCGCACCTGAAAAAAAGAAGATACAGCTTGTGGTTCATGATTTCGAGGATGGATTCGACACATATACAGAAAAATTGGGATATAAGCTTCAGGCAGATCTGGCATTTAGGGATGTAAATCCTTCAGAATACGATGCCTTAATTATCCCGGGGGGCAGGGCACCTGAATATATAAGAAATGACCCTGATTTTAAAAGAATAGTTAAGTACTTTTTTGAAAAAAATGAACCGGTGGCAGAGCTATGCCATGCACCGCTGGGATTGGCTGCTGCGGGTGTTTTGAAGGGAAGAAAAACTGCAGCATATCCGGCACTTGCACCTGATGTTGAAATTGCAGGGGGCACATTTGTGGATGGCGCAGCCGTCATCGATGGAAATCTAATATCGGCAAGGGCCTGGCCAGATCATCCACAGTGGATGCGTGAATTTATAAAATTGTTAAAATCAAGATATGAAAAATAAAATATTTTTTTAAATCCACAATATTAAAGGTAATCCGGACCAATTGGAGTAATCCTTACCCTCCTTCCGGTATTAAGTTCTATGGCCCTTGCAAGGGCTGATGGCGTGCCTATAGTTGGGGATTCTCCCAGACCTTTGGCATGGCTTGGTACATCGGATGGATTCTCGGCTATATGTATATGAAACTTATCCGGTATATCATCTGCCTTTAACAGCCCCGCCAGTGATATGCTGTTTGTAATCAGCTGGCCATCGTCTGAATATTTTATGCCCTCTGATAATACCTGGCCAATGCCCTCAAGGGCGCCACCCTGAATCTGACCAATAACATTTCCCATATCCAGAACATTGCCAAGATCGTAATAACAGTACCAGCCGGTTATATCAACACTGTGGTTTAAAACCCTTGCAGTGATCATGTTTGCATTTAATGAATTAAGTGAAAAATCGGCAGAGAAGAAATCCTCTGCATCAAAGTGATTATTGAGTAATTTGTCCGGTGCGTATTCTCCAAATTTGGATTTTACCTGTTCCCTTATCTTCTTGCATGCATTTACAAGAGCCGAACCACCCACTATGGCGGACCTGCTTCCCCATGCACCAACACCCTCATCAAGCTCCTTTGTATCACCATTTTCAAGTGTAACCAGAGATTCATCAACATTAAGATATTCCTTTATTATATTCCTTGCCCATGCCTCATGACCCTGCCCATGTGTATCACCACCGAGATAAACCTTTATATGTCCATCTCCTGAAACTATTCTGGCACTTTCTCCGGGCCTTGTTGATGGAATTAAAACAAAGAATGATAGTCCTGTTTTTTCATTCTTTGATATTTCATAATAATTCATGGTTTTAAGGGCTTTTTCAAGGAATGGCCTGGATGCATCCATGACCTGAAGCCCGGTTGGTGATGTAAACGGTACATCGGATGCATTTATTAACCTTACATCTGCAGGGTCCTTTCCAATTCTATCTGCAAGCAGGTCAATCATCCTCTCCATAATAAATGATGCCTCCGGCCTGCCAGCACCCCTGTATGGGCCCATTGGGGATTTATTTGTTATTACAGATGAAGCCTCAACATAAACATTTTTTATTAAATACGGCCCGGTTATCTGATATCCTATAAAATAGGGTGCAAAAGAACCCGTACCAGCATCATATGCGCCTGCATCAACATAAAGTTTAACCTGAATGCCGGTGATTTTACCATTATTTTTTGCATATATTTTTGCCCATGATTTTACACCTCTGCCCGCATATGCCGCCATGAGGTATTCAGATCTTGTTTCTATCCATTTTACCGGCTTTTTATATTTCATTGAAGCATATGCCGCAATTAAATATTCGGGATAATAACCGCCCTTGGAACCGAATGCACCGCCGGTATCAGCCTGAATCACCCTAATTTTATCCCTATCAAGGCCAAGTGTGGATGCCAGACCATTCTTTATTGAATGTACAGACTGCGTTGAGGCATAGAATGTTAAAAAACCATCCCGATAATCTGCAATGCATCCCCTTGTTTCTATGGAATTGCCAAGGATTCTTTCATTAAAAAATTCATCCTCCAGGGAGATATCATAATCTATATCCTTTTCATCAAATTTTGTGCCAAGTGTATACGATGCCAAAATATTGCTGGATGCACCGTTATGAACAGGATCACTTTTAAGTGATTCATCAATGGATGATACTGCCTGCATTGGTTCGAAATCGACGTTTACTTCAGAGAGTTTATCCTCACTATCATATTTATTTTTCCCAAAAACAGCAGCTATGGGCTGACCAACATAGTTTACATAATCAATCGCAAGTACCGGTTCCCGATATAATTTTAAATCCTCTCTTCCTCCAGAAAGATCAGCCATCTCTCCCACTGCAGCCTTATAGTATGCCCTGAGTTCATGTGAATTTAATCCACCATCTATATTCTTTAACCTTGCCCTTGCATATGGGCTTCGATAAATACTCATATAAAGCATGTCCAGCAGATTTATATCATCTATATACCTTCCACGTCCGTTAACCAAAAACGCCTTTTTTCCAGAATACATATGGGTCAATAACATGAAGCATTTAAAAAAGATTTCGAATATACAATTAATTAATAAATAATTTATATCAATATTCTTTTTTGCATAAAATTAATTATGTTTATTCTTTATAATGGTTTATCCATGAAAAAATATTTCATATCAATAGATGAGGGAACAACATCAACAAGGTCAGTAATATTCAATGATGATGGAAAAATTGTGGGAATTGAATCTGAGAGAATTAATCTATATTATCCGGGCAATGGCCTTGTTGAGTTTAATCCACTTGAAATTTATAATGCAGTTTTAAGAACATTAAAAAAATCAATGGAAAATGCAGGAATAGATTCCAGCCAAATATGCTCAATTGGAATTACGAACCAGCGTGAGAGCATTATAATATGGAATAAACGTACAGGAATCCCTGTTTATAATGGCATATCATGGCAGGATAAAAGGAAAATGGATATTCCAGATTTTAATAATTATAAAAAATTGATAAGAAGAAGAACAGGGCTTGTTGCAAATCCATATTTCAGTGCAATGAAAATTAAATGGGTGCTAAATAATGTTAAAGATGAATTAGGCACGGTTAAAAATGGGGACTTGCTTGCCGGAACCATGGATTCATGGATACTATGGAAACTTACAAATGGGGCCGTGCATGCAACTGACCACACAAATGCATCCAGAACCATGCTGTTTAATATTTCAAAACTTTCATGGGATGATGATTTACTTGAAATATTTAAAATACCCAGAGATATTTTGCCTGAGGTACATTCATCCACGCATAATTTTGGATATGCAAAAATAAGTGGAAATAGCATTCCTGTAATGGCCATGGCAGGCGATCAGAGTGCATCCATGGTGGGCCAGAACGCACTTTCCAACGGAAACGTAAAGAATACTTATGGAACTGGATCATTTATAATGGCAAACACCGGCAAAAGGATTCTAAATGCCCATGGCCTTATATCCACAGTGGCATATTCACTTAATGATGGGTGTGCATATTATGCGCTTGAGGGAAGCATATTCAACTCGGGATCGGCATTTGAATGGGCACTAAAGGCATTAAATGGAAAAAATACATGGTATAATCTGGATAATAAAAATGATGTTTACTTTGTTCCGGCATTTTCTGGCCTGGGATCACCTTACTGGAATGATGGTGCCCGTGGCATGTTTATAGGCATAACAAGAAATACCGGAAATAAAGAGCTTATTTCAGCGGTTATCAAATCTATTGCATTCCAGGTGGAGGATGTTATTAGAATTATAAGAAAAAAGTTGGGTATAATTGATTTGAGATGTGATGGTGGGTCCAGCAGAAATGATGAACTTATGCGCTTCCAGGCGAGGCTATCCGGAATTAATGTATTAAGGTCAGAAAATCCTGAAAACACTGCTGCAGGTATTTTTTACCTGAATGCGGTATCCTCCGGCATTATGAAAATTGATGATATAAAGCATCTCTGGAAATTTGACAGAATATTTAAGCCTGATCTGAATCCCGATTCATATATAAATGATTATTTAATTTGGAGAAGGGCTGTTAGGAGATCATTGAACTGGATAAGATGATAAAAATGTTAAAATTAAATTTAATCATTTATTCAATAATCTTTATGTAACATGGTATTATAATATCCTGAAATAAATGTCGATTAATCTAATTATAGCAGAAAAGGCTGATGCAGGCAGGAGGATAGCATATATACTTTCAGAAAAAAACATGCACCAGAAAAAGTCAAAGAATATAAGCTATATTGAATTTGATGATAATGGTGAAAAAAATATAATGGTTGCACTTAGCGGCCATATTGTTGAATCTGATTTCCCCGAAAGTTTTAAGGACTGGATAAAATCAGACCTTGATAAGCTTATAGATTCAGAGATTGTTTATAATATTAAGAATAAAAAAGCCTCTGATGCACTTCAATCATTTAATGATATAAAAAGAGTCATTATTGCAACTGATTATGATCGTGAGGGTGAGTTAATAGGTGTTGAATCTTTAAAATTCCTTAAAAATTATACAGAGGTAAAGCGTGCAAAGTTCAGTGCACTCACAAATCAGGAAATAAAGGATGCATTTAAAAATTTAATAGACGTTAATTATGGACTTGCAGATTCGGCAAGGGCCAGGGAGGAAATAGACCTTCTATGGGGTGCAGTTTTAACCAGATTTTTTTCGGTTACAAGCAACAGATTATGGAAGGATTTTATTTCTGTGGGCCGTGTGCAGACCCCAACACTTGCACTTATTGTCAAGAGGGAAGAGGAAATACAGAACTTTATACCTGAAAAATATTATCAGATTTCTGTAAAATTTAACAAAAAAATAGATTTTACGGCTAGATATGAAAAAGATATTAAGGATAAATCCGAGGCTGAATCAATTTTTAATGACATAAATAACAGGGATGGCACGGTAAAAAGCTATGATAGGGAGGAGAAGGAAGTTTATAAGCCTGTACCATTCAGCACAACAGAATTTCTGAGAGAGGCATCAAGGCTTGGCATTACACCTTCAAATGCAATGAAGGTGGCTGAAAAACTTTACATGTCTGGATTAATAAGCTATCCAAGAACTGACAATACAGTGTATCAAAGGTCAATACCATTAAAAAGCATAGCTGAAAAATTCCTTAAATCAGATTATGAAAACGAGGCGAAACTTGTAATCAATCAGGAAAGGATTATTCCATCAAGGGGAAAAATTGAAACAACTGACCACCCTCCAATATACCCTGTTAATTTACCGCAAAAGCCTTTGAATGGAGCATATAAAACAGTATATGATTTAATAGTTCGCAGATTTCTCGCAACGCTTTATAAAAATGCAAGGATAGAGTCATCCAGGGCAGAGATAGAGATAAATGGTCATATGTTTGTTGCAACAGGCCAGAGAATACTGGATCCGGGATGGTATGAAATTTATAAATTTAGAAAATTGAATGAAATTAGGCTTCCAGAATTAAAATCTGGAGAATCTGTAAGTGGCAGGGAATGGAACCTAGAGGAAAAGGAAACAGAACCCCCAAAAAGATATGACATAGCATCACTTTTAAAGATGATGGAGTCATTAAACCTTGGAACCAAAAGCACCAGGCATGATATAATACAGAAACTAAATGATAGAAATTTTGCCACAGGCAATCCTGTAAGGCCAACACCGCTTGGCATAGGATTTATTAAATCAGTAACATCAATCGATTCTGATATTGCAAAACCGGATATGACTGCAAAACTTGAAAAGGAAATGGATGAAATAGCCGAAAATAAAAAGAATGAAATTGATGTTGTTAATGAATCCAGATTAATGCTTCATGAGGTGCTTAAAAACTTCAGGTCAAACAGGGATAGCATTAAGGAAACAATAACAGAATATGCAAATAAGGGTGAGGTAATTGGAAAATGCCCCATTGATAATGGTGACATATCCGTTATAAAATACAGAAATTTTGAAAAAATAAAATGCAGCAACGATGAATGCAAAATAAACTTTAATATATCTGGAACACCATTAATACAGTTAACAGATAAAAAATGCCCTGTATGTGGATTGCCATTAATAAAAATAATAAGGAGGGGGCAATCACCTGAAATAAGGTGCATTGACCCAGAATGTTCCTATAATAAAAATACTTATGGAAAATGCCCCTCGGATGGCGGTGATTTGATTATAAGGCAGTCAAGATATGGAAAACGGTTTCTTGGGTGTTCAAATTATCCAAAATGCACTGTAACATATCCGCTGCCGCAGAAGGGAATAATAAACAGCACCGGTGAGGTGTGCCCTTACTGTGGTGCACCGTTGCTTTTATTAATTAACGGTAAAAGAAGGTGGAAGTTCTGCCCAAATATAAAATGTGAATACAACAGGAAGGATAAGGGTGAAAAAGCTAAGGAGTGAATTACTGGCAGTGTTCTTTTTCGTTTTATCTTCATTGCTGGCTCTTTATCTGGCAATAAATATACATCAAATACCAGGCATAGCAAGTGAGAAATCAGCGGTAAATATCTATTTTGTCCTCTATTATCTTGTATTTTTAATTGTATTTACAGCCATTATCCTGATGCTTGTAAAGAAGCATGCTGATATCATAAGGGCCATTTTTCTGGCAGCGGTAATATACATGGTATTCGTGGTATCAAGCATAATAGCCGATATAATTTCAGTTAATTTTATTGAATATTATCTAATTATAATATTAATAACCGGTATCTTTGGGTATTTAATTATATTTAAAAATGAATGGTATATCACAGATGCGGCCGGTATATTAATGATAAGCGGTTCTGCTGCCATCCTTGGCAATATTTTAAGAGTGTATATTGCAATAGCACTTTTAATAGTTTTTGCAGTCTATGATTATATATCTGTTTACAAAACAAAGCATATGGTATCCCTGGCAAGGGCAGCAGTTGACAATTCATTTCCATTGATGTTTACACTGCCTGAAAATTATAACATGAAACTCCGGGATCTTACATTCGATAATCGCGGTGAGAATAATGTTATGATGCTTGGATTTGGTGATATGGCAATACCTGAAATACTGGTAATATCAGCCAGTATAAGTAATATCTCACATATATATTTGTATTTTATACTAACAACGCTTGGTTCAATAACTGCCATGATAATTCTTTTTTATATAAATAAAAATAAGCCTGCCCCGGGGCTGCCATTAATAAACTCCGGTGCCATAGCAGGTTATCTAATTGCATTAATAATAACAATAATTTAATGTAAAAACACTCTTTTATTGGTAAAGTATAGCGGCATCTTATATTCATTTGCACGGTTTATTACATCTGCATCCCTTATGGACCCACCCGGTTCTATTATTGCTGTAATTCCATGCTTATGGCATTCTATTACAGAGTCATCAAACGGTATGAATGCATCAGATGCCATCACAGACCCGGACGCATTATCTCCCGCACGGTCTATTGCAATCTTTAATGCCTCTATTCTTGATGTTTGGCCGGCTCCAATTCCTGTTGAAACTTTATTTTTGACCAGAACCATTGCATTGCTTTTTGTATGTGCAACTATCTTCCACGCAAATTTTAAATCGTTTATCTGTTCCTCAGATGCCTGATATTCTGTTTTAAGATCCATGGATTCAAAATTGGGATTTAGCCTTGTCTGAACCAGTACGCCACCGGAAACAGATGAAATGGCATATGAATTATCCCTTTCCATATTTGCCCTTAGTATCCTTAAATTCTTTTTCTTTTTTAAAAGTGAAAGGGCATCACCATCATAATCTGGGGCTATTAAAACCTCTATAAACTTATGCTCCATTTCCCTGGCTGTTTCAATATCCAGCTTTCTATTTACAGCAACAACAAAACCATAGGCTGATTCAGGGTCTGCATTATATGATTTATTAAAGGCCGCACTCAATGAGGCATCAGAGGCCACACCGGATGGTGTCCTGTGCTTCACTATAACTGATGTTGGTTCATCAAAATCCTGAACTGTTTCCAGCGCGGCATTGGCATCCAGTATGTTATTGTATGATAATTCCTTGCCATTTAACTGTACGGCATTTGGTATTCCCAATTTTTTTTCTGTGCGGTACATAAATCCCTTCTGATCGGGGTTTTCACCATAACGCAATTTGACACCATCATAGGCGTGTATAAATAATTCATCTGGTTCCTCACCATTGAGACGCTGGTACAGGTTATTATAAATATTTATATCATAAACTGCAGCACGGGAAAACGCCCTTAATGCAAGGTACTCACGTGCCTTCATTGATATCTCCTTGTTCACATTGAATTCATCCTCTACATACTGGTAATCATCAGGATCAGAAATCACAACAACGTTTTTATAGTTCTTTGCGGCAGCCCTGATTAATGATACACCACCTATGTCAATATTTTCAATCATTTTAGCCAAATCCCCAGTTTTTGCCGCCTCACTGAATGGATACAGATTTGAAATTAAAATATCAAAATCTGGATAATTATATTTTTTAAGCTCGTTATTGCTTTTTAAATCCCTTTTTGATAAAAGCCCGGAAAATATTGCAGGGTGAAGTGTTTTCACACGACCGTCTAAAATATCCCCAAATCCTGTTAGTTCAGATGTTGGAAATGCCTTAATGCCATTATCTGACAGATATTTGAATGTGCCATCAGTTGCATATATTAACTCAATATTATTACCCATAAATTTCAAAAAATCAAGCAGGCCGGATTTATTATAAACACTTATAAGGGCTTTCATAATAGGATATAAAAAGTTATAATAAAAATGTATTGATACGTGCGTATTACTGATAGTAATATTAATAAGTAAAGAGTAATTTAATAACCGTTTATGCAAAAGATTTAAGAACATTTACCAATCAATTCACCATGGAATCACAGTTAAAAGTGGAGAGAAACATACAGGTTGAACAGATAAAACAGAGCCCAACTGCAAGCAGGGAGGTTGAAATTGTAGAGAGAAAGGGTATTGGCCATCCTGACAGCGTTGCGGATGGGATTGCCGAATCAGTAAGCCGGGCACTGAGCAAGTATTATATTAAGAACTATGGCAGAATTTTGCATCATAACACCGATCAGGTGGAGGTTGTCGGCGGGCAGGCTGATCCAAAATTTGGTGGTGGCAATGTACTTGAACCAACATATATATTATTAAGTGGGAGGGCCACATCAACCGTTGGTGATGAAAGGGTTCCTGTAAAATCAATTGCAATAAAATCAGCAAAGGATTATTTAAGGGATCATTTTCCGGATCTTGATATAGATGCTGATGTTATGATAGACTCCAGAATAGGAAATGGATCTATAGATTTAAGGGGTTTATATGACACAAGAAAATTCAAGGCAAATGACACATCATTCGGTGTGGGATTCGCACCATTTACAGATACAGAAAAAATTGTAAAATTAACAGAAAATTACATAAACGGTGAATTAAAGAAAACACTTCCACAGATAGGTTATGATATAAAGGTTATGGGGTTCAGGAAAAACAAAACCATAAACCTTACAGTGGCAGCAGCATACGTTGATAAGTATGTGAAGGACCCAACAGAATATTATTCAATAAAGGAAGAATTAACAAACAAAATTATGGACAATGCCATAAAATACACGGACAATGATATTAAGGTATTTGTTAATACCGGGGATATAAAGGAGGATAAGGTTTATTATCTTACAGTTACTGGCCTCTCAATGGAAAACGGCGATGACGGCTCTGTTGGAAGAGGCAACAGGGTAACAGGGCTTATCACACCGTACAGGCCCATGAGTATGGAGGCTGCTGCGGGAAAGAACCCGGTTACACATGTTGGAAAGCTTTATAATGTGCTATCAAACATAATTGCAAACAAGATTGTTGAGGAGGAGGGTGGCGATATCAAGGAGGTTCTTGTGAGGATAGTATCACAGATTGGCAGGCCCGTTGATGAGCCCCATGTTGCCGGAATACAGGTTATATATGAGGACAATGTGGACCATTCCAAACATAAAAACAACATAAGGGCAATAGCCGATGACAAGCTTGCACATATATCTGACCTTACAAACATGTTCGTTGATGGCAAGGTTGATGTATTCTAAATTTATTAATAATTTTTAAAATTAATTTTTATAAAATTTTCCACATTAAATATGCATCTGAAAGATCAGAATAATAATTCTTTAATGTTGATATAATTGAAAAACCATTCTTTTTATAGAACCTGATTGCATTTTCATTGTCTGTTCTAACCTCGAGCCTAATTGTTGACAGACCGAAGCCAATCATGACCTTTGTAAGGTCGTTTAAAAGTTTAAAACCTATACCACTGTTTCTGTAATTTTTATCAACGGCAAATAAAAGTACGCGACCCTCAGTACCGGAATACTTTGACCCAATAATGAACCCGGTTATATCATTTAAATTATCATAGACAAGAAATGCCTCAGGCCATGCATTATAAAGGTCAATTATAAGGGATTTTGTATAATACTCTGAAAGTGATTCACGGATTATCTGCATAACCCTGTCTGTATCCTTTGGTTCAAAGCGGCGCGTATAACCAAAAAATGAGTTATTTATTGCCATTCAATATATAAA
>NZ_LKBH01000181.1:0-27969 GCF_001402935.1 Acidiplasma cupricumulans
AAATATAAAGGTAAAATTATGAAACATGATTAATGTCGGTCTTTATTACAAGGTTAAGCAGGGCCATGAAAAGGATTTTGAAAACGCATTTGGCAATGTTGTTAAATTATTAAAAAGCTCTGATGTTGGTTTTCTGGATGGAAAATTATACAAGGAAGTTGACTGCCCAAGGGAATACATGATATACACTGAATGGAAGGACATAGATTCATTCAAAAACTTTCTGAAAATGAAGGAATATAATCAAACTGTGGATTATGGAAAAACTATTTTGGAATCCATGCCAAGGCATAAAATATTTGGAGAATCAAAGGAATAAATTTAATAAAATTTATAATCTATTTTAATATAAATAGGCAATGGAAATTAATTATAAGGCAGGTACAATAATTTCAGATTTTAACGACCCTGAGATATTTGTATTTGATAAAAGAATAAATATGTACAGGGCGCCTGCATACAAATATGCTGAAATTAAAAGAAAATATCCAGATATTAATGATAATGTTTTTAAGGACATAAAGCTTGATATATCATCAGAAATATCATTAAGGCCATACCAAAAAAAATCTCTTGAACTCTGGGGGAAAAATAATTATTCTGGAACAATAGTGCTTCCCACAGCTGCAGGGAAAACCATAGTTGGAATATATGCAATAACAATGCTAAAGGTACCAACAATTGTTATAGCACCAACGATTGAGCTTATACAGCAGTGGAGGGAGAAGCTTAAAAATTTTTTAAAAACTGACATAGGCCAGGTCGGCGGTGGCGAGAGGGATGTAAAGGATATTAGCGTATCAACATACGATTCTGCATATTTAATGGCGGACTCCCTTGGGAATAGATTTAAGTTCATTATAGCTGATGAGGTGCATCATATGGCATCTGAAAGCTACATACAGATAGCAAAGATGTATGCCGCACCCTACAGGCTTGGATTAACCGCAACGTATGAAAGGCCGGATAAAATGCATGAGAGCCTTGAAACTTATATGGGTGGTAAGGTTTTCGAGCTTGGATATGAGGAATTAAATGATTTTATATCAAATTATAAAATTGTTCGAATTCCCATTGAATTAAGCGAGGAGGATGAAATAGAATATCAGAAAAATCATGATATCTTTATTTCATATCTAAGAAAAAGGGATATTAAGTTAAATGGCAATATGGACTTTGAACACTTTATAATGACATCCTGGAACCAGGAGGGACGCGAGGCCCTGCTTGCATGGAGAAGGGCCAGGGAGATAGCATTTAATGCTGAGAAGAAAATCGAATATTTAAGGTATTTATTAAGTAAGCATGCCGGAGAAAAAATTATTATTTTTTCAGAGGACACTGCAACGGCATATACCATTTCAAAGGAATTTCTGGTACCTGCAATGACATACATGACACCTGGAAGGGAGAGAAAAAAATATCTGGAAATGTTTAAAAATGGTGAGATTACCGTGCTGGCAACATCCAGAATCCTGGATGAGGGTGTTGACGTTCCGGATGCATCCATAGCCATTATAATGAGCGGATCAGGCAGTACCAGACAGTTCAGGCAGAGGCTTGGAAGAATTTTAAGGCCCTCCGAGGGTAAATCAAGCTATTTATATGAGCTTATATCTGCAGGAACTGCAGAATATGGCACATCAAGAAGGAGGAGAAAGGGTGTTCCCGTCGGAATTGATGATAGCAAGGAAGACTAAAAATGGTTTAATATTTCCAATCTTCCTGTCCGGTGAAAATTCGGATTATATAGATAATGTGCTGGATATTTTTACAAAAAATATCGGAAATAAAAAGGAGATAATAGAAAAAAATCTGAAGGAACTTGAGGCAAAATCCTCAAATAATAAAATTATAAGGGCAATTTCAACAGTAATCTACAGAAATTCAATCTTTGAACCGCCTGTTTCTGTAAATGCACCCGAATTAAGGTATGATGTCTTTAAGGCTGCAAGGATACCTCCCCTGGATTATGAGGAAAAGATTGAAATTTTAAAAGATGTAATGGAAAAGTACGGATTAACATACGATGAGATAATTTCTGGACTCTATGCAGATCGTGATAATGAACAGGTTTTAAGGGCTGTTAAAACCGATGATGTTTGGCAAATAGCCAGAATATATAATCTTGAACAGATAGAGACAATACTGATGAAATGCACTGAACTAAGGATAACAGAGGCATCAGACTGGAATTATGCACTAAGGTCCATTAAACTGCTGGGTCTTCTTTATGAAACACATACAGATGGCGAAAATCTGAATTTTATAACGGTGACCGGACCAGTATCAATTTTCGAAAATACAGAAAGGTATGGTACAAGGTTTGCCATGCTTATTGAGAAATTATACAAAATGGATAAATGGGCAATAGATGCAGATATAAAAATAAAGGATAAATATGACAAAAGTGAGAGTGTGTACAAGCTTAAAATAGGCGATAATGTATCTTATTATTTGCCTGACAGGAAAATAAATGAGGATACACCATCATACAGTTTCTTAAAAAAGGCAGAACCATTAATTATTAAAAATAATGTATATTTTCCAGATTATATAATAAATATAGATGGAAAGGATGTATATATAAATATTTCAAATCTCAGGTATTTAAAGCAGGACTCAAAGACAGAAAATGAGGTTAAAAAATATGTTAACTGGGAAAACGTCTATGTTCTAAGGGATAAGGAAAAAATGATTCCCGGTAGCATCTGCTTTTACAATGATATAGATTTCAATGCATTAAAAAGGTATCTTGAAGAAAAGTATTCAAATAATATCTCAATTAAAAAGGAAATAGATGAGTATTCAATAAATGAAATTAAAAAAAATATAGAGAAATTGTATCCGGATACAGAAAAGATCATCAATTATATAGAATCAGAGGGGCTTATACCTGAAAGGCTCCTCCCGGCACTTGGATACAAATTGAAATGGAGGGGGCTGGACCTTATTATAGTAAAAAAATAATTATATATAATTCCAGAGTTTGTCCTGCCATAAATCATATTCCTCTGTTATTTCCTTGATATTAATTATGTTAAAACCATTTGATTCCTTAGATTTATTATATAATTCCATAAGCTGTTCAAAGTTTAAATGTGCCAGTTTATCGAAATATTCGCGGATTTTCTTTTTAATTTCAGGATGAAAATCATTTATCTTATCACCCCTGTAAAGCACCCTGAAATATTTTTGATCCCCAAGGGTTACATGAAATATTCTCCATGTTATGTCCATTTTTTCCTCGTTTTTAAAATAATTCCCGGTTAAATTGGCCAGGGCTGGAACAACATCAAAATCCCTTTCGTTATTAAGCTGAAATGCAATTTCAAGACCCTTCATTATAATAAATTATATTATTATATAACTATTTTATTAATGTTCAAATTAATCCTTTTTGATAATTCTATCATGAATTATGTACCATGTACCCAGCCCTATAATTCCCATTGTGCCATCGGCATCGTAAAGTTTTATCTCAATAACAACAGATTTATGACCGGCCTTAATTACATCGGAAACAAGCCTGAACGGACCCCTGTGCATTGGATTTAAAAAATTGATTTTAAGTTCCTGAGTGACCTGATCAGAACCATTGTTTACCGTCATTGCTGTAAGCCCACCTATAAAGTCTGCTGCAGCCATCATCATCCCACCATTTAATACCATGCCTGCACGGGTTATCCTTTCAGAATAGGGCATGGACATTTCACAGTGGCCCTCTTCAACTTTGGTTATTTCCAGGCCAAGATATGAAAAAACCTTATCTGCAGAGAAAAGTTCGTTCAGTGCCTTTAAATTACTTGCCAAATTCATGGCCTTTTCTATTCTTCCTGGCATGCATACTAATTACTTTTTTGTTTATAATTCTACTTAATAATTAGAAGATAAAAATATTAAATTAAATCAATAAATAGACTATTATAAGGCTAGGATAATATTATATAGAATATTAAAATATGGAAAGGGAGATAGCCTCGTGATAAAAAATAGCATTAGAAATCATAATTAAATCAAAATCGACGCCATTATGATCGGGGATATTTTCACTGGGGTGATTCATAATGGAGGCACAGGCAGGTAATGAGGGCGTCAGCCAGGTGGTACTTGAGGCGGTAAACATAGACTTTTCATATGATAATGGCTACAAGGTATTTGAAAATATAAACATAGAGGCGGATAGTGGTAAGTTTGTGGCCATTATTGGACCATCAGGTATTGGCAAATCAACACTTTTAAGGATTCTTGGCGGTTTTTTAAAACCCGATAGGGGTGAGGTCAGATTGATGGGCAGGGTTTTGCACGAACCAACCCCGGAGGTTGCCCTTATACATCAATCCATTGTAACATTTCCATGGATGACGGCAGAGGAGAATGTAATGCTTTCCATGAAGACCAAGAACATGGACCGGGAAAAAATGGAGGAAAAGGCAAGGGAGGCCCTGGCCAGGGTCGGCCTTGAGGGTTTTGAGGACCTTTATCCAAAGGAGATGAGCGGTGGTATGAGGCAGAGGGTTGCAATAGCACGTGCCTTTGCCGCGGACCCCTACATATTTTTAATGGATGAGCCATTTGCCCATCTGGATGAGCTTACCGCCGAGGGGTTGCGCCAGGATATATACAATATATTATTTAGTGGTGAAACACCACTTAAATCAGTTATAATGGTTTCACACAACCTTACAGAGGTTCTTGAGCTAGCCGATGTTATATACATACTTAATAATATTCCTGCCACAGTGGTAGGAAGGGTTGATGTAAATATGCCAAGACCCAGAAACCCTAGAAATGATGATTTTAATGCAAATCTTGACATGCTATACAGTTATTTAACGCCACCGAGGAAAAGAGAATGAGGGGTAATAATGAATCAGATAGTGCTGATAATTCTGGCGGTAATGGCCACAGCGGGACGGGTAATAGGCCTGATATTAATATCAATATTAACAGGCTGGTTTCTGGCCTATGCATCCATAAAATCAAAGTTTTTTGAGAATACATACATAATTTTAATAGAGATTTTTGAATCGGTACCGGTAATAACATTTTTCCCTGTTGTTCTTATTATATTCATAGACCGGGTTGGAGGGCCGCTTGGTGTTGAAATGGCTGCAGATTTTCTGGTTTTCACTGCAGTTGTATGGAATATATGGATGGGGGAATACCAGGCATTTAAAACAGTTCCACGAGAAATGGTTGAGGTTGTTGAGAATTCTAAATATAAGTTATTTGGAAAATTAAGAACACTTTACATACCATTTTCGATACCAAGAATAGCAGCCAATTTATTTCCAAGTGTTTCTGATGGATTTTTTTACATAACAGTAAGTGAGGTATTTGAGGTTGGAATACATACATACCAGACATTCGGCATAGGGTCTGTGCTTGATACATTTGTTGCAGATGGCAATACATTTTTAATAGAGATGTCACTTTTAATACTTGGCATTATTATAGTGGCCATTATTCTAATTCTCAGGGAATTCTCAAAATATGCTGTTAGCAGATACACACTGGATAATGATGCACCTGTTTTAAAACGTGGCAGGATTAATCTCAGGGAAACAGCAAGGGTCTTTGCAGTGATATCAAAGAACCCATTCTCCAGACTGTCCAGATATTATAAATACAGGGAAAATGAGAGCCATGAGGAAACATATGAGAAAAAGGTCAAAAAACAGAAATATTTAAAATATATATATGCAGCCGCAGGAATTTTTCTTTTAATATTAATATTATATGCTGCTGTTTCAACCATAATATCTGTAAAATATAATGAATGGATGTATTTATTCTCAAAAACAAAGATGCTCCTCACAGGCCTTGGATTTGACTATTTAAGGGTATTAACAATATTGCTTGTATCCATGGCTATAGCCATATTTCTAGGATACTATCTTGCAGTCAATAAGCATGCGGAGCTTGTTGGAATCCCATTAATACAGATATTAAGTGCCTATCCTGCACCAATATATTTCCCATTTATATTTATAGCAACAGAACCTTTTATGTTCAGCGTTTTTGGTGGTACTGCAAATGAACTTTATGTACTTTTCCTTGGATTTGTAAGCACGTTTTATTATGTATTTTACTCATTCTGGATGGGGGTAAAGGCAATGCCAGCAGAATACTGGGAAATAACAAGGAACCTAAAACTTGGCTATTTTAAAAAAATGAGGAAGGTTATCATACCGTCAACATTTCCATACATGATAAGTGGAATCTCATCCACAATAAACAGTGCGTGGGGAGGTCTTATGATAGGTGAATACTGGCCCCATATATATGGTACTCATTCACTGTATGTCCATGAGGGATTAATGAAAACAATAGATGTTGCAACAGGTACAGGAAATATAGCACTTGCGGCATGGGGTTCATTTATATTCGGTATAATAGTGGCAATATATTCTGTTGTATTTACAAGAAAAATGATGGATCTGGCACAGAAAAAATACGTGGCAGAAGAGGGTGTTTATGCTGCATAATTTTTATAATTTATTTTTATTGTGTCATTAATATTATAAATAAAAATGTTATATGGTAATTATGGATGTTATTGATCCTGATGCTAGAATTGCTGATCTGGTTGGACTTTTATATGTTTTAAACAATATATTTAACGGAAAAACTGATCTGTACAAGCTGGAGAAGGAAATGGAAGTTGATATTGATGATTTAATGCCCATAGTATACACCGCTGAAAGATTGGGGCTTGTTGCCGTTGAATCTGGGGATATAAATATTTCAGATAAGGGTAGGGAATACATAAAATCCGGCATGATTCAGAGGAAAAAAATAATAAACAATTCATTAAGGGATATAGAACCTTTCAAAACTGCAATTGAATTAAAATCATTTAGCCTGGACGATATACTTGAAAAATTGAAGGATAATGGTGTTCAGACATTCAATAATCCGGATGGTTTACATGATCTGGAGGTAATTTTAATAGAATGGGGTGTTTATTCACGCCTTCTTAAAAAAACAGATGATGGTTTTGAGGTAAACACACAGGATCAATCATAGTATATTTTTCCAGAGTTCATAATCTGATTTCCTCCTTCTTATAAGCATGTTTGTCCAGTATTTGTGTATAATAAATTTTGGTATGGAACATGAATAGTTTTCCTGATTGTTATTTTTTATAAAGTTGTATTCAATATCCTCAAGTATTAAATCCTTTATCATATTTTCAGTTAAAATGTAATAGGTATCAAATGCGGTATCAGCAAGCATCCATATCAGTTTTTTTCTGTTCCTTTTAAAATCTATATAATTTAAGATTTCTATTCTTGTCTGCCTATCAATTGATTGTGACTGCTGTATGGATTTTATTATCTCATTAAAAAGATTGGTTCTGCCAATTCTTCTCTGTGAAAAATCAAGGTTAATTAAGTCAAAACTATCATTATTTACAAAGACTATTTTGACATATCGGTAATCGTTATCTGCAAGTCTTACCTTAAAGATAACATCATTATCCTCATTATATATTTTAATGCACTCGATATCATCAAACATCCTAAAAAGTTTTATGGCTGCAGAGAATATTTCTTTCTTTTCACCCTCAGATCTCTCTGCAAGCTTGCAAACCTTCCTTAAACCCTGCCTCTTAATAATTTCGGGTTTCATATATATACTCAATTAAAAACTATTTTAATAATTTAACCTTTAACCGTGAAACTTAAATTTGAATCAAAACTGCTTTTATAAAAAATGGTTACTGTATGAATAAAATATATATTTTTATCCAAAGTAGTTAAGATCCTCCCGTGAATTTTTATTTTTGGATTCTTCCTTCATTTTCTCTGTAATTTCCTCAATCTGCCTTGCCTTTTCATCTATATCCTTAAGATCAATTTTGCTTCTCAGGATCTTCGATAAAACCATTATAATTTCCCTTGCACCCTTTGGATCCGCAAAATAACCAGAGGTCTCGCCCATAAGACATGCGCCGTCTATTGAAAACATTTCCTTGCCAATGCCAAGTATTAGTGCTGCAGAACCAACTATTCCGCCACTGGGTTCACCTGATGGAAATGATACACCGGCTTTTTCAAGTGGTTTAACAAGTTTTTTATCACTTACCGCCCCGAGCACCTTTGGCTTTTCAACTATCTTGCCTATGCTATATCCACCAAGGGTATATATCCTTGAGATATTATATTTATTAAGATAATTTAGTATTTCATATGAAAGTTCATACTGGCCTTCCTGTGTCGTTCCCTGAAAATCACCCGCAATAAAAATTAAATCATTCTTTTTCCCGGTTTTTTTATAATATATTGAGTCCCTAACAAGGTGTATTTTATTGTCAAAAATAAAAACCTGAGGTGGCAGATATTCTGAAAATATGTCCGCCATTTTCTTCATTTTTAATTTTTCTATAAAATAATCTGCAGTAATCTTTCCAACGTTGCCAATACCAGGCAAACCGCTAACAAGGATGGGATTTTCAAGTTCTGGCTCCTCATATTTTTTAAATATTATTTTTTCCATCATCATCACTTTCCTTCAATTTAATTCTGTACTTTTGAAATTTATCAGCAGGAGAATATTTCATGGGTATTGCCATTTCGGTACTTCCACCACATTTAGGGCATATTTCCTCAAGTGTATAAATATTGCATTTCCTGCATTTCCTAATTAATGTTTTCATTATAATTTATTCCTCTCTATTAAATTCAAATGAAACGTTATTTTTTTTGCTTTTGGTTTCTATAACATTAATTACATTTTTTAACTTTTCCTCTGCGGACTTATAATCTTCGTCTATTACTGTTATTTTATACCTTGGTGCACCAATATATGTAATCTGCACATCCTTATCATCTATAAGGTCATCGGTTAAAACATTTTTTATTGTTTCAATTCCATTGGGTGCCAGGGAATACATTTCCAGATAACCACCAATTTTTACCGTGGGTATTGCTATATTTTCCTTTGCTATTTTAATAAGAGAATCTTTCCATTTTAAATCCTTATCTTTTAAAAAATCCTTGCTTGATGCGGCCTCAAAGAAAGCAGAGTAAAGTGTTCCATATTCTGTTAATAATAAATCCTCTATATCCTCCCTTTCCTTGCTTTCATTAATATTTTCCTCCTCAAAAAGCATGTCTAAAAGTTTATGAGCCTTCTGTTCGTTTTTCCATTCCTCTATTTTTTCCCTTTTTTGATGTTCGTTTACACGCTTTAAGGAAAGATCTACATGATTTCTTGATGGGTCAACGTTTAGAACCTTGCATACTGTCCTCTGATTAACCCGTAAATAATCCTTAATATGCTTTATCCAGCCTGTGGCAACCTCTGTAATATGGACAAAACCTGATACACCGGGATATTCATCCAGATCAACAATTGCCCCGTAGTTTTTAACTTCCTTTACAGTGACAACCACAAGGTCGCCTGTATCCGGGATATCCCTAGGCATGATAACACCTCATAATTTAACTTTTTCCACCAGCTCACCGGATGTTGAGAGTGTGGCACCGGTTGGTTTTGCAAGAGTGGACCCGCATATGTTGCAAACAACCTGTGAGGATATTTTTGAATAAACCACCTGCTCGTTTCCACAGTTTTTGCATTTGATTTTTACAAATGAATTCCCAACGTTTTTTAATTTATGAAATTCGTCTGCCATAATTTTCACGCCTCCACTATTTCAAATTTCTTTGCCCTCTGGCCTTCTGGTGTTATAGATTTCTTGCATACAGTGCATTTCAATCTTAATGCTATTCTTTTAGTTGGTTTTTCCCTGCCCTCGTACCTTGGCCTTGGGAAACCTCCATAACCTGATGTTACCCTTCTAAACCTTCTCTGACCTGCCCTTAACTCACTTGCCTTTCTTTTTCTTACCCTCTCAACATCATGAATCGTATGTTTTTTGCAATATGGACAGTAAGTTTTAATCTGCTTTGGCATTTTCATTTTAATTTACACCTTTTTACTATATTTTTTACTTATATATAACATTTGACAGTTAATTATATAATTCTTAAAATCATTGTGGTTTAAATTCATTCCAATGATGCCATAAAATTTATTGATATATAGGATATTTTAGTCCAGGTTGATTAAGGTTTTAAGTTAATACAATTTCTTTTTCACAAATATCATAAATCACATAATGATTAATTAACAAAATAGTTAGATATAAGGAATTAGAATAATAAGTTACTTTCTCTTAAAACTCCCCAAGCTACTATAATTTTGCCTTTTTTTCCTCTTTAAATTTGTATACAAAAAATAGATACCTGAGACAGCCATTACAAATGATGTGATCTGGTAAGCTAATGAATTAGTATTAATAAACAAAATAAAATAAAAGACTCCAAATATTCCTGAAACAATTAAAAGAATTGAGGCAACTACAGAAATAATAAAATATTTTAAATTGTTTTTATCCATGAGGTTTCATACATTCGCAAGCCTGTTTTTCATCTCTATTTAATAATGTCAACAGCCATTTAAATCTTGTGCATCATTTTTCCTTAGCCTTGAATATATAACATCTGACCTTATTTCACATACATAAGTTCAATCCATCCAAAGTTAAAAACAAAATTTAATTCATATCTAAAATCCTTCTCGTTACACTTTGCCTTGTACAAAATTTCCTTTGTAGTTATATGTGTAAGCTCGCAATAATATCCAAGGTTTCTTAATTTAAATGTTAAAGTGAGAAATAATTTTACTTTAAGATTATCAAACCATCTTCGCAGGTCCTCATTAAGAAGCGGTTACTGATACTTCTGCTGGATCGTCATAAGAACATAAAGACTGGCTAGATAAAAGTATTCTATTAATAAATTAAATGGACCGGTCGGGATTTGATTAATGTTTTAAGGGAATACTATTTTTCTTTAGCCTGATCCTTCACAGAAATTCCCCTATCAGATATGGATAGAGCAACAAAATGAGCACTGTTTCCTACGGCATATGTTAGGTCAAAAATGTAGAGATAATCGGAAACGTCCTTTGAAATGAATGCCATAATGTTGATTGCCAGAACGACAAGGGACACAATTATTACAAGAATTAAGTGGTATACATAACGATTCATGATTGTCTGGCACTCATTTTAACTCTATTCTTCCTACTTATGTGAGCACTCAGAATAAAATATACTCCAGCGACAATGGAAACTATGGAAATCAAAGCACCAAATGAATACAATATTTGAACATTAAATGAACCTAATAACCCCACAACACCTAAAGTTAGAAATATAATTCCAAATGTTGATAGGAATGATGCCCTAATTCCTGCTTTTTCTGTATGCACTCAAACCACCCTGAATGAATAATCTAACCATAGCAGCGAAAATTAACATTATACCAATTACAAATGAACCTGCCCATACTAAGGATTTTACTCCCAAGTAAAATGCTAGAATACCGAACGAAAATAAAGTGATTCCACTAACTAAACTCATAATGCCAGTTCTAAAAAACCAAGGGGAATCTTTTTCCATTATAAAAATAACTGCCACACAAATAGAGGCTATGGAAAAAACCAATGGCAAAACTATTGGCAATGCCGATATGAAATTTCCATTAAACTTTAGGTTGTTAGATAGAAATATTGACACATATAGAAGAGCTAAACCAACAATATAAAAAAGAAGGGACTTATAGATGTTCTCATATCGCATATTTACTTCCCTTTTCTCAATCTTATTAAGCCCCAGTGCAACATTGAATTACATTATACGCATCCTCAGTGCACTCTCCTGCTTTATAAATACAATAGGCACACGCAAGAACATCAAGACTAAAGCATATAAGGCAAGCAGGTAACGTTAAAAAATCAAAGCAAGCTGCAAGACAATCTGGTAAAACTAGACACTCTGCGCATATCTCCTCAATGTCAGGAACACTAAGAACGCAATCCGTGAGACTCAATGCATTCTCCAGGCAACATGTAAAATTAAAATCCATTAAGGTCACCTTGTAAGATAGTTCCATCACATCAATTGCCTTCAATTTATTTCGATTGCTTTCATATGCTTCAGGAAATGCGCTCAGAAGAGACTCCATTTTACTGTAAATCCACTTTCTCTTTTCTGAGGCACCATTATCTAATTTATTTATAACAAAACTTAAGTCCTTTGCAACCGATAAAAAGTCTCCGTTATAATTTATGCTTATAGGTAAAGCGAAAAGGTCAACATGGGTTGGGTCCTTTGGTGAAACGTTGATAGATAGAAACAATGCACCTTTGTTGTTTTCAAGTGGAACTATATTCCCTTCTAAGTATATTATGGCCTCATCATTGGCAATCTCAAAGTATAATGAATAAGCTTTTCCAGACTGGGATATTTTTTTTTCTGAAAGTTCATAATCCATCTCTCGAAATGATAGGGTGTAATTTTGAGTTTTATCAGAAAAAATTAGAGAAATGTCTTTCACACCGCTATTAGCAAATGTTTGAGGCGTTTGAATTTTTGGGGAGATCTTTCTAGGTTTCTTGTAAGTAATAACCTCAGTTTTTATTTCATCTTTATCCTTTGTCACTCGTACTACTTCTGACATTGTGAGTTCCTGCTTTCTGCTACCCATAATAAAAGAAGCAAATCATCTTATATAAATATATTCACATTTATTAGTAAACCCTGTAGTTCAGGGCATTTTTTAATATATAGAAGATGCGCCGGGATTTGATTAACGTTTTGAGGGGATACTTACCAAAATAGCACAATCTGCTCTGTAGCACATTAGTCACATTTCAAAGGTTATTACAGGTATTACTTGTTACAGGTGTAACATTTTGGGGGCAGTGTCTTTTAGTTTAATAGGAATTACTGCTCTTCCAGAAGCTCCCCCATCTGCTTATTGATTCCTTTCCTATCCTCCCGTTCATTTCGTGAGAAAACGTGAGACCGCTGTACTTCATTCCAATAGTCATAGTCTATTCTGCTATTCCTCCTTTCTTTTTTGATTAATACCATCTATTTCCACAACCCCTCATACTTTTCTTTCAGGTTATTGAGTTCCTGTCCTCCGCTCAAATTTGATACTGTTTTCAAGATAGCGGTAAACAAAGGCAAGAGCAATCATTATCACTAATGAAGGCAACGCCGCATACAGTGCAAAGTCCCTGAAACTAAGATAGGCATTTGCTACAAGCACATAAACTATGAAAAATATGGCCATCCCACCTATGATATACCTGTGAACGTGTTTTGAAACCATTTTTCACTTCCTCTTTGAATTTTCAAAGAGTTCTCTCATTCTCTCTTGTCTTGAACCGCTTTTTAGGCTTTTTATATATCCTACTGTTCCCACAATTACGATTACTGGTAACAAACCCAGATCAATAAAGGCCAGAACATGTGAATGTATGACCATTATAGCAATTGCTCCGATTAATAAAAACGCTATGAAGAGGAAACCTGCGAAAAGACTCAAATAACTAACTGGTTTATGATATTTTACCACTATAATCATCCCACGTTAATGTAAACTATCTAGCATACACCTACCTTTTGGCATATGTACTCGGCTCCCACGCTACAACCGTAATCTGTTATTTCCTCTATTGCCAGTGCGCAGAGAGAGGCACAAATTGATAGACAGATAAGGTAACCGATTAAGGTTTCAACAAATAATAAGCAAATATCTCCTGCTCCCGCAACACATACGTCCACACATATCTCATCCGAAGGTATGCCGTCTGCCAATTCCTCGCATATTTCCTTAACTAATGCCTGACAAATGTCGCATTGAATAGATGGATCATTGCTTGAGTATGTTTTATTTGATACCACTAATGTTGTGTCTATCGGTTTACTATCCCCGCAACAAGCTTTTCCCTCACTAATGCCTACAATTTTTAGCTTTGAATCATTTTTATTCTTTTCCATTGTATTTATGGAGTATGTTGCTTTCCCAATATTTTTTCCATCGAATATAGTATAGTTGATAGTGTGATTACCGTTTGCATCTCCTTTCAATACTTGCGTTCCTTGAATTAGTTTTGGTTTCTCTCCCTCAATCTCTATAAGGATAGAGGCTTGCTGGATTCTCGCTTCCTTTTCCGTGCTTTCATCAAAATGAAGCACCTTTACACTCTTAATTTTCTTTGTCATAAGACTAATAATCAAATCATCATGTATATATATTCCTATTTTGTGAGTGGTTAGTCCTTTGTGACATACCTTTATGTGCATTTCATACAGAGCCTTGAAATTAAACGAAATAGTAACAAAATAGAGGATTTAGTTTATGCTTAATTGAATTTTACCCAATACATAACGAGAAAGTCGGTAAAATACAAGCTACACGTACGAAAATAGCAAATTCATTTTCATAATCCACTGGCCAGATACCCTTGAACAATAGAAAAACAGCACGGCACGAGAACCCCCTCATATTGTGTAATCCCGCACTGAGCGAAGCGGCATTGTGCGGTCAAAAATTCCCCTCCCCTGTTCCCCTGTAATTGCCCTCCGCAGGAGAGAATAATGTGCCCTCAGCGAGCCGGAAGTCTTGCGAAGCAAGACCGAGTGGTGTAAGCGTTAGCGGTGGGTGGTGTGAACACCAAGCGTAGCGAAGGTGTGAAACACCACACATACACCACGAGCGGCGAGCACAGGACACCACCCTGAAAGAGCAAAGCGAATGAAGGGCTCTTCTAAGAAGAGTGCGAGACGTAGATCAAAAGAGGGGTGGATTGCGTGAGCAAGACGGGGTGAATTTTGATTGGAGTCGAAGCATGGGGTCCTGTGCTCGGCGTGCAGGCGAGCTGAGGGCACATAATAATTGGCGAAGGCTCAAAGAGGGGTTAGGGGTGAATTTGAGCCGGAGCCTTACCAATAGGTACTAAAACCTGAATGCGTATTACTATACCTATGGCAATAGCCAAGGACAGAATGATAAGCGTACGTAAGTCCGATTTGGATAGCCTCCTGGCTACCATTGAGACTCTTGAGAATGAGTATGTCATGGATCAGCTGGAAAGAAGTGAGCAGGACATACAGAGGGGTAGAGTAAGGAATGTAAGAGAGTTTCTTAAGGAACTATAATGATGAAAAGCTCGATTATAACCGTTCAATATTCTACCTGACCTTTTTTAATGTAACCTTTCCTTCTTCCAGATAGAAACCTAAAAACTCACCTTCACCTATCGACAGCTCTTCTGAGACCAGAAACCCATATAAATATAACATACCTTATGGGCTCGTTTGCTGTTATTTTGTTTCTTAGGACATCTTTAAGAAATTCAGCCAAAGAACCTTTTGCCGTAGTACCACCAGTATCATCTCGTGACCGTATCTGAACAAAGAGATTCTCTTTAGATGTACTAGCGATCACATCTATGTCGTGTTCATTTGTGGTTTGGGAATTTAGTATTTTCTTTACAATTTTCAGGTGTTCGTTCTTTTTATACACTTTTGCCGGGGTTTCCTTCAAAATTGCTCTTATTAACCCTTCGGCAAAATTACCTTGCCTGGCCCTGTAAGAACTGTGTATAAATTGTTGAAATGCAAACAAGTATGAAGAATAGTTAGCTATAGGGTAAGATTCCTTTCGCATCGCGCTTTCTAATCCTGCGCCCATACGTTTTAACACATCTAAGTCGTCTTTATACGACAAAAGACCATTTTTCTTTTCTTTCTGGAAGCAACGATTAGCAATTTCTGCCGCTAATCCAAGAGGGCTCTTCAGAATGGACAGTAGGGTCTGCGTGGTTGGGTCGCTCGTATCTTCTAAAAGAATGATTTTTCTTTGTTTATCTTCACTATCAGGATTTGATTCACTCATAATTTACACCATTGTTACGTTCTCTTTTTCAGCTCTCCAGATACAATAGACGCATCGGATAATAATATTTGTGACTCCATTGTATAATATCTGCCTATCTTCTTCTTGATGAGCGTGATGAGACCAAGATTCTGCAGGTAGTTCACACTCTGGAAGAACGTGGACTTGCTCACACCTCTGAGGAGCATGTTGCCTGACGCTGATACCTCAGAATATGCCCTGTTCGTATCCTGGTTCTTGATCAGGGCTGCCAGTATCAGCAGATCACGGTCTCCAAGGTTCTTGAGTGTTTCGCCCTCCACTTCCACATAGGCCTGCTTTAGGGCAGTTCTTACTGAATCATCGTCCCACTCGTTCAGCCTGCCGATGATTTCCAGCGCCTTGATGCCTATCCTTGCGTCGCTCCTGTAGTCCCTCACAAGCATCGCAGACAATAAACCAAGAGACTCCTTGTCGTATTTGTTAAGGCCCTCGTCGGCCCTCATTTTCAGTATCTCCCTGATCTCGTCCGAACTGTATTCATGGAATACGATGTGATCAGGCTGCAATGAGCTCTTGACGCTTTCATCGTTCATGTCCTTGTACCAGTATACCTTCTGCGTCAAGAGGATAAGATTGGCCCTGGTGTGTCTGGTCAAGTGATACAATATGTCATAGTCCTGGAGAAAATCGACCTCGTCAAGGATAACGATAGATTTCCCGGAAAGCATGGAGTCAAACCTGCTCTTCACCTCATCGATGTCGTGACCTCTGCTGTCAATTCTCGTCAGCTTGCGGTAAATCTTTATGGATGTGGGGTTTTCTCTTGCGTTCACGTAGAAGTAAGGTATGGATTTGCTCTCCCTGAACGCCGATGCTATTGTCAGCGCACTCAGGGTCTTACCGGAGCCCTTGGAACCATAGATGATTATGTGCCTTGGAAGGTTCAGGTTTACGTAGTCCGCAAGGTCGTTTGTTACCTTGTTCAGTTCGCTTCTTATGAGGATTCTTGGCGGCTTGAAGTCCATGTCGAAGATTATTGCACTCTTTATGTTGCTCGTCTCTTTGGCTCTCTCCTTCACCTTCTCCTCCACAAACGATATGGGATCTTTCATGGACATTGGATTACCCTTGCGACTATTTCATTGGACACGCAAAATTCTTAAGACTTCCGAACGAGCCGGATATCACAGTGTTGTAAAATGGTAATTTCACATTTTGGAGAGAGAGTGTGAGAAAACGAGTGAAGCTTCCGAATAAGATAATGCTGTTCAAAAAATAACAAAATTCCATTTTTCTGGTATGTTATGTTCATTGTATCAGTTATATAATATATATAAGAAAACCGCTGACGCGTTCGGCGACTCTCTCTCTTTCAGTGGTTTTCCCTCAGAATCCTCAGTATCGGAGTGGTGGAGCATTCAAGGGACTTCGCTATGGCTCTTGCGGACAATCCCTTTTGCTTTAGTTCCATTACTTTTCTTCGGTCTATGAAGGTGCCGTTTCTGGTCTTCAGGGAAGGCCTTCCAAACCTGACGCCCTTGCTCTGTGCCTGTTCCCTGCCTGCCTTCGTTCTGGAATTGATCATATTCCTCTCAAATTCTGCGAATGCACCCAGAATTTGCAAGAGGAGCCGTCCATTGGGTGTTGTGGTATCTATGCCCGGGTCATTGACGCTGACGAATCCTACGCCATTCTGGTCAAGGTATTCAAGGGTTTTCAGCAGATCGGATAAGGATCGGGCAAACCTGTCGATCTTGGAAACAATAACAATCTGGGGCCTCCTGTCAAGCGATTTGAGCATCCTCTCGAATTCCGGTCTGAGCGTATTCTTGCCTGACTTCGCCTTGTCTTCAAATATCTCCAATTCGTAGCCTTTCTGGCCTGTATACTGCCTGATTGCCTCCTTCTGCCTCTCGTTTGAGCCCTGTTTCACCTCTTCCTGGGTGCTTGCCCTGACATAGGCGAAAGCGAGTGTCATTTAAATCATAGAATTTAGGGACGCATATGTTATTAAAACCCAGTGTTTAGTGGCGATACTAAAATTACAAGTTTAGTGACATCAGCCGTTCGCTCAAATTATGAGTCTTCAATAGCGCCGTGTGCCCAAAGTCCAATGCCAAACAGAATAGCCTGGGCAATACCTCTTCCAACAGGCCCTACACCGTTTTGTTTTAGTGATGAGTCAACTTTGGTGTGTATAGCGAACTGGAGTGGAACTGCAATAACGTGCGCCACTGCTTTTTGATTGCTATTCATATCTGAAATAGTAGTAAATTCTTGAATTTAACCCTTTCTCTCGTTAACCTGCGTCGGTTAACCGTTACTTGTTCAACCGTTTCCTGATTTCCGTTTCAACGTTTTCCAATTCCTGTCCTTTCTCCTGAGCTATCTTCTCCAGATCGCTTCTCCACTTCTCTATGAGCTCATCAGGTCCGTAATACTTGGAATACAGCCTGTAAGTGTCGTATTGCCTGTTGGTGACCTTGAATCCGACGGTTTTCGTGTACCGATGTTCCGTTTGCTCAGCATTTCTCTCTAAGACCTTGGCTGGCTTCTGAGATATAAGGTCATCCAAACCTCTTCGTTTCTTTTCGCTCATCGTTTCACCCTTAACCTGTTTTCGACCTCTTTTGCAAATTCAACATAGGACTTTGATGCAGAAGCATCCTTCCTGTATGTTACTACTGGCTCTCCGGTCATTGTTGAATCCGTCACAGTCACATTTCTCGGTATTATGGTCCTGAACAGGTGCTTCGAGTAATGCTTCCTGACATCCTCAAGCACCTCATTCGATGATTTCGTTCTTGAATTGAACATGGTTACGACCATTCCCAGTATTTTCAGTGTTCGACCGAGCCTCGTGTTCACGAGGTCCACAACGCTGAGGAGCTGTGTAAGACCTTCAAGCGCAAAGAACTCTGCCTGTACTGGTATTAGAACGTAATCTGACGCCACCAGTGCGTTTATGGTGAATACTCCAAGGCTTGGTGGCGTGTCGATAATGATGAAATCGTATCGCCTTGACAGCTTCCTGAGTTCGTTGGCAAGGATGTATTCCCTGCCCATCCTGCCCGATAATTGCACTTCTGCACCTGCCAGGTCTATTATGCTTGGAACAATGTCAATGCTGTCTTTCCTGAGTATGGCTTTCTCAAGGCCTCCATCAAGCATCACATCGTACATCGTTCGATTCAGTTCACCTTTATTCACGCCAAACGAGGTTGTGAGATTGCCCTGCGGGTCGATGTCAATAAGCAGCACCTTGTGTTTTCTTGCCAGTACTGAGCCAAGGTTTACTGCGGTTGTGGTTTTCCCGCAACCTCCTTTCTGGTTGGCGATTGAGATGATCATTGATTGAACTTGGAAGCAAAGAGTTATAAGTTTATGGTTAACCCGCTGGAATTAACGGTTAGCGGTTAACTAAGAATAGAGCGTGTGGGACAAAGATTTTAGGTTTTGCCGTTGAATAAATAGCATGTCATTATTAGTCAGCGTGTTCTTGGCACTTGTTGCAGCTGCGATAGGTGCAGTTGTAACTTATTTATATTTGGACCGGGAGGGACACGAAGATAAGAAGGTAAAATATTCGATAATGGTTTTCCTGATCGTTCTTTTAGTGATTCTCTTTGCTATGTATGAAAACATTGTTTCGGCTTGGGTTAATAACCTTTTTACTTAATCTGCGTCTTAGTTTTTTCTGGTTCCGTTAACATTTCCCTCATGGAATCGATTGTCATTACCAGAACTCTCTCTCCAAGTCCCTTATATTTGTCAATAAGCTCACTGTTGGGAACAATTATTATAACTCTGAGATTCGTGCCTGCTATTCTTTCCTTCAAGTCTTCCATGCTGTGTTTCAGACCAGTCTCGATTTCCACCATGAAGAAATCGGTCTCTATGTCGAATGCGCCCCTTTCTCCTGTTGTCGACACTCTGTTTATGTGTACACCAAGCTCATTCAGGATGTCAACGGCCTGACTCTGCATTCCCGTATGCAAGTTGGACAAGTTCGGACTTTTCGAGTAGTACATAACGATCGGCTTTCCTTCCCTGAGATACTTTACCCTTCCCACCTCATTGTTGTTCTTCAGCTCTTCAAGAATGGTCTTTATTCCGAGCTTTGCCTGGTCCTTGCTGATTCCGTATTTCGCTGATATTTCCTTTCCCATTTCGGTTGCATAGGACATCCTCTCGCTGAGAATCTGCATAATCTCCTCCTTGTAGTCTATGTCCTTCCCTCTCCCTCCGGCTCCCTCTTCCATCCTTGCTTCCTTTACCGCTGCAACGATCCTTGGCGACTCCCTGTACTCACTGCCGTCGGAAACGTATGTCAGCACGGGAGCGAATGCCTGGCTCTCAGGAAATTCTATGTCCGTGAACTGCCTTGGTTGCAGCATCGAGACAGAAAATCTTACAAGCTGGTTGTAGGACAGTATCTGCAAGTCCGCATCGCCGAGCTTAAAAGTGAACTTTGTGCCGAAGTTTGCCCTCATCTCCGGCAGTATGTCGATAAGATTCTGCGTTATTATCCACAGCATTCCCTTATCGCGGATTTCGCGGGACATAACATCAAGGATGGTGTGGTATGATTTCGTCAGCCTGTGGGCCTCGTCAATGCATATGAGAACGCCCTTTCTTTTGCGCTCTTCCATTTCCCTGTATATCTGCCTCAGCATTAGCTCGGCGTAAAAGTTCTGAGCCTGCTTTGTTGGCAACGTTGAGAAATCGAACACGGTGCTCTCGTTTGCAAGCTCGACATTCCCCATGTCCTCTATGACTAAGGATTTGACGTTCTGCTCTATGGCGTTCAGCGTTTCGATCTGGTTCTTTGAAGCCGATTTTCTCTTCTCGCTGATTGTTTTCATGAAGCCTTTCCAGTCTGAGCTCTGCGACGCTATCTCCTGCAAAAAGGCAGGAGTTTGCTGTAATTGTATTCCGGAGCTTACTTTCTCGCCGAAGAATGCCGTCATATAGGCCTCGGAGAAGGCGTTTATGTCCCTGAATGGATTTGGCAAACACTCTTTTGCATCAATGACTGGTATTCCTAGATGCACCTCGTGATCATCGGGCTTGAATGAGAATATGATCCTTTGCCTGTCCTCGAATTTAGAGAGCAGGTGCATGGTGAGGTAGCTCTTTCCCTGTCCGGAAACGCCCGTAATTGATACGTTCCTGTTTCCCTTGTGCTCAATGTAATCCCTGAGATTTGCAGCTCTCGCTGAGCATTCATCTCGCTTGAACTTTCCTCTTTCTATATCTGGAATAATGGTGTATGCTATGGTCGTGTGGCCGGCAAAGCGCTTCAGTCTCCTTGACAGGTCGTAGAACATTCTCTCCTGGTTCCTGAGTGGCAGCTCTATGAGTGGTTTGGAAAGTACCCTTCTTGCATTTATGAGCTCAGAGAAGCCATATTCTCTCATAACCCTATTCTGGTCTTCCAGATATTTATTCATATCCGGCTACCTTTTTATTATGTATCGTCTGTGAGGATTGAGCGTTATTGTATAGTGCTGAACTTCTACCGTGCGTGCTTCTATCAAGTATACGAGGGCTATGATACCTATGGCCACTGCAAGAATTATGGAGTATTCCAGGCCCAGAACAAGGTAGATCAGGTAAGCGGGAATGCCGAATATTGCTGCTAGAATGACGATGTAGACGAAAAGAATAAGAGCACAGTACAGCAGGACAAGGGCTCCTATGAATCCCAGGATGAAGCCTGCTATTCCTATAGTCTCGTAAAACATGTTTCCTGACATTGTCATTGCCAACAGGAATGACCAGAGGCCCTGCCATATCATCCCTGTTACGAATACTATGACGGCGGTGATCAGGAATCCGAAGGTTGCTGCTTCTTCGTCCATGATTACCTCTGCGCTCGGAATCTCCTGTTTGGCGTTAGAGTTGCAGATATTGAGGCCTCCTCACGCTTGAATATCAGACCTCTTCTTGTGATTACGAGATCCATCCTCATGACGGGATTCGATTCGTATTCCACGTAGCTTATGTCAGGATTTCGTTCCATGAACTCCCTTATGGCTGCGATCTGTTTCCGATCCTCAAGCTCATACTGGTTGACCGTGTTCTCGATTATGGTCTCCTGCAATCTCTCAAGAGTGCCTTTCTTCTGCGGATTCGCAATCTCATATCTTACTATTTCAGGCTGGGAGCCTTCAAAATATTCAGGCTCACTGCCGTTCACAACCACTCTTCTCACTTTATTCATTTTCTTTTCCTCCATGGAAGAAAGCAAGCCATGTCTGCGCCTTTGCCAGGAACTCTTCTTTGGCAAGGGTGTCCGGCTCTGAAAGCAGTATCCTGGTCAGCGGATGATCCGGGAATTTCTTTGCGAAGTTTGCCTTCAGTTTTGCAACACTGACTCTTCTGGCATCTTCCATATACGTGTATTGAGAAGAGTGGCTTTATCCTCAAAAGATAGGATTAAATACTAGGGAAGAGCATCTTTTCTTCTCTTCCCGTAGGCAAAAGGAAAGCCTTTCCAGTCTTTGTATTCGCTGGCATCAAGCTTTTTTCTGAAGAAACCGTAGTAGGTTCCACAGTTCAGGCAGTAGTATTCAGAAGTTTCCATGAAATTTCTTGCAAAAAACAAAAACTCTGCCTTGTTCATATCTTTTAGCGTATTCTTGAACTTGCATCTTCCACAAAAAAACACAGTTTTCAGTCTTCTGCTTTCATCGGTGCCATAGTAAAAGTTGGCTACCTTAACCCACATTGAGAATAGCTCGGATATCTTCTCCTTTGTAAGGGGATCGTCATGCAGAATGAACTCCCTGTTGACAAAATACACTTTCTTGTTCTTGTGGATGTCATACTCAGCATTGATCATTTTCCACTTCTTCGCGAGACTATTGATGTGGTTCCAGTAAAACTTTCTGTCCTTTCCAAATTCTTCCTGAAGTTTATCAATCAGCTTGGCTTGTATTGGCGTAATTCCAAGGAGGTTGAAAATATTGAGGATTCCGATCACCCTGGCATCCCAGATGTCGGGTAGAGTGTAGTAGAATATGCTCCGGAATCCTTCTACAAAATAGTTAGCCCATATCTCGTTCTTAGGAAGCTCTTTCGGTATCTCCAATTTATCATCCGCTAAAACGGCATTTTCATTATAGTTTTCACGCTGAGAAATGTACAAAGATTCGATTGTGGTCAGTCAAACCAAAATCAAGTCGATTTCTTTTCATCTTCAATGTTAATGCCACTTGATGAAATGGACAGTGCGACAAAATGAGCACTGTTGCCTATTACATAAGCAAGGTCAAAGAGATACAGGTAATTTGAAACGCTCTTAAATAAGAACGATAATACATTGATTATGAGGGTAACTATCGATATGATGATAACCAAAATGATGTGATATGCATATCTGTTCAGCATCTCGTTTTACTACCTCCTATAGATTTTCTTGTACACAAAATATGCAGTGATGAGAATTATCATCGTGGGTATCACTGCATAGTAAGCAAATTCATTTATTGGAAAATAGTAGTAAGCAACTTGGTCATAAATAAAAACGGCTATAACGAAAATGAGTATGATGTATCGAGGTAAGTTTGATTGCATCCAGTTCGCCCTACTGTTTTTTCCCCGATTTTCCAAATATTTCACCTGTTCTCTTTTGGAGTTTACCACTTTTTGCTCCTAGGATAAGGCCTATAGCGAGAACTACCAATGAAATCAGGAATGCCAGTCCTCCGTAGAGAAATGCATAAGCAAGAACAGTTCCGTTGGAGTGAAAGACTGCCCCGATTGCCAAAACTACAAGGGATACAATAAAAAGTATCGTTCCTACGGTAATTGTTCTATTTATAGCATGAAATTTTACCATCGCATCATCTCATTTATAATCATTCTTGAATTTCTTAATGAAGTCAAGCATTTGTTCCTCCTTTGATCCATGCTTTCCAATATAGTTGTAAAAGCCTTCCTCGTCTAATTCTCCGGCGATATACTTATTCGCAGCTTCGTTAAGTTTTCTTGTATGTTTTGTCGTTCCGTAAGGCTTCCTGATGAACAGATTACTGTATTCTATGGTCTTTCCGTCAGGGGATTTTACCGCACCTGGCAGATCAGAGAGAATATCGTGATCAGTTTTCCACATTCTGGTACCCTGTATCCTATTTTGTCTCACCACTCTTGTGGAGCCCCCTGAGCCGAGTATTCCAATAACCGGATTTACCCCATAATCTCGAGCCCTGAAAGCACCATATAAAAGAAGTGAAAGACCTATCCCAAAAGGTACAAAGAATCCAAGAAAAGAACCAAGATAACTGTATATTAGTATCTTTGGATACTTTAGAGAGACCACGAGATCGACGATCATTATTGCGATACCAATACTCACGTATGCCAGCCTATATCTCATCGAGATTTCACCTTAAATTATATGAAATAATAGTTATTTAAGTTCTTATAGAGAACATCCAATTGCTTTCTCACATATATAGTCTGCACCAAGTTCACACGCTACGTGAACGCCAATATCTATTACTGTTTGAAGGACAACATCGCAGATCGATGCCACGACTCCAAAACAGACAACATAAACAATAGGGTCTTCTATGAATTCCAGACATACAATACCCGATGCCTCTTCGCAAGCCAAGTCCTCAGAAACACCATCTGCGAGAAGTGTGCAGAGCACCGTTCCAAGAGCATGGCAGATAAGACACTCAATGGCATTTGGGTCTGATTTTACATTCGAGAGAGCGACATCTTTGTTAGTAGTTGTAACCCTGTCATTTGAGTTCAGTCCGCTTCCCTCAACATGGACAATTTTCTTCCCATTGATTGTGTCAATGTACTTTGTCTTGAATTTATTGGTTATTGTTTTCCCGCTATGCTGTATTACGTATGTAATCGAGGCATTTGATGAAGTTTCTCCCTCGATAATATACTTCCAGTTAAGGATTGCTCCAGGGCCCTCTTTAAATTGCACGACCGTAACTCCCTCGGTTACGTTTGTTGCTCCTACCTTGTAGGTCTCAGTATGTGGCACGCTTATTTTGGTAATTTTCCTGCCTTTTGCATCAAAACAATTACTGCAGCTCATAATTTATGAATAAAATCATCTTATAAAAATGTTTTCATATTATATATTGCGGCATAAGAGCATAGAAATAATCGCATGTTTCTGCTTTTGTCACTTTAGCTAAAGGAGTTATGTTTATTACTTTCATGCATAATGCGAACGAGAGCCTATAACTCTATGTACTTTCATTTATCGAAACCTATATAGTCGGACTAAAACGGCATTTTCATTATAGCCTTGCCGTTTGGCAGAACAGCCTGAAACTCGTATCCTTCACCCAGAAGCTTCTCGATCTCGTTCATTGGTACGAGCTTCTGCTTTGAACCGTTGCTTGTCATTGCACCTGCTACCTTGTCCCTCAGGAGCTTCTGGAAATCCTCTGTGCTTGTCTCTGCAAGATTCATCTTGTCGATTTCATCCTGCCTGTATCCCACGGCAGAAAGAAGCTGCTGCTGCAAATACAGCCTTGCATTCTCCTCTGATACATCGCTTATCCTTGTTTCAAGGAACTTTGTGGATTTGTTGTAGGATTCCCTCATTTCATCGATGATATCCGGCGGCAGTCGCTTGTTTGTTGAATACCTGGCCTCAATGTCGCCTTTGTGGCCCATGATGAACTGCCTCCAGGGATGCGATATAAGTCCCTTGGATTCTGCAATGTCCAGAGCTGTTGAGAAATAAGCTCTCAAAACGTACGGTCTCATTTTCAATCCCGCCTGCTCTATGGCTTCCCTTATGTCCCTCGTTACAAGCGTTGTCCTCAAGAATGCATTCTTCTTGACGCCTCTGACGTCGAACTGCAATAATGGAGATTCATAGGTGAGGTGTTCTCCATTCTTCCTTCTCTCCTCAAGGTATTCCCTGATGTAGGTCGATCCTTCCTCTCCAATGAAGCTGAAATACTGGTGTCTTGCCTTGCTCAGCTTGCTCTTAACCATCACCGTTGCTGGTATTTTGTCAAACTGGATTTCATCGGAGAGCTTCAGCTCCTTTAGATCACCCAACCTGAGACCATCTGTTCCCTCATAGTCTCCAAGGGATTCTGGTCTGAGACCGGAGAATGCCATGATTGCAATGGCTACCCTGCCTCTTGAGGTTGCTTTCCTGAGAATTCGTGCAAGCTCCTCCTTGCTCGGAACTCTCTCATTAACGATTGTGGGTGTTTCGTTTTCCCCGGATATGTTAACGGTTAACTGCAAACGGATATCGTTAAACTTCAGCCATGATAGTATGACCTTCTTGAATCTCGCGATGTATGATCCTGCCTTGCCCTCCTTCTCCATTCTTCTTACAAAATCCGTGAATTCGTACCTGAAATCCTTCTCGTTGGCTCTGGCTTTATTCAGGATTTCATCTGGCGTTGTTTCAGTGAGCTCGCAGTAATGCCCCAAATTCCTCAGGGCTACCGTTGCCGTTAAGACGGATTTCGCTTTGAGGTTCTCAAACCATCTTCGTACATCCTCGTCCAGAAGCAGTTCTCTATACTTTGGCTGCATGGTCATGAGAACATATTGAATAGTGGCATAAAAGGTATTCGATTAATAGATTAAATGGACCGGTCGGGATTTGAACCCGAGCCCTCTTGCTTGCGAAGCAAGCGATCTACCGCTGATCTACCGGCCCTTGACTCTTAATTAAAAATAATATTATAAGAATTCGCTTTTTTAGATTAATTTATTTCACTGCCTATATATGATAACTTGGCCAAAAGTGCATCCATTTGAATGTTGTCTGTACCGCCCTCAACTATTCTAAATTCTGTCTCGGCAAGTGCCATAATTATCTGTAGTTTTTGCCTGTATGCAATCTGCTCATTTCTAATTGATGAATGCATTCCCTTTATAATGTCTATACCTGATAAACCATAATCCACAAGCATTTTATCAAGCATGGATCTGGCCTCGTCAAAATTTCCCTCAAGAGCCATTAAAATTAATTTTTTATATTCATTTTTGTTTATTTCCCCTGCTATCTGATAAATTGTTGCAGGTGATATTTTCCCGGTTGTTTTTATGGCCTGGAGTATGTTTATTGCCTTTCTCATATCACCCTCTGAAATTTCATAGATTGCATCAAGAGATTCATCATCTATCTCAAAATTTTCCTTTTTTGATATTGCCTTCAATCTGGATACCATCTCATTTTTGTTTATAGGTGAAAATCTAAGAACAACGCACCTGGACTGTATCGGTGGTATTATTTTTGATGAATAATTGCATGAAAATATGAATCTTGTTGTATTATAATACATTTCCATGGTTCTTCTCAACGCTGCCTGTGCATCTGGAGTTAAATGATCGGCCTCGTCAAGAAAAATGATTTTAAATCCAAGATCATTTGATGGCTTAATTTTTGCAAAATTTTTAATGTTTTCACGGATTATATCAATACCTCTTTCATTTGATGCATTTAATTCTAAAAAATTATCGCGCCATGAGTCACCAAAAAGTTCCCTGGCTAGCGCTATTGCAGTTGATGTCTTCCCTGTTCCGGGAGGACCTGCAAAAATTAGATGCGGTATATTTTTATCTTTAACAAAGGATTCTAATCGGTTAATATTTTCTGATTCTCCAATAACAGCGGATAATTTTGATGGCCTGTATTTCTCTGTCCATATATCTAGCATAGTTTAATAATTACATACTTTATATAAATATTCACTTTAAAATATTCTGTATCAGCGATGGATAAACATTCCTTACGCCCTGTATTTTTTCCAGAGCCCTGACACACTGTGATGTTTCATTTTCATTACATATTATATACGCTATGGCACCATGATCACCCGTTGTTGTGTACAGCTGAACAACGAAATTTAGTTTTTTAATTTCCTCAACAGTTTTAATGTAGGTTTCTGGAGTTATATCAAAGCCTATTATTGCGTCCTCCATGTTAAATTTTCTATAATTTATTCTGGCAGTATATGATATTATTCCCTTACTTTTCTCCATTTCCATAAGCCTGTTATGTATTGTTCCGGGACTAACCCCACAGAGCTTTGCCAGGTCGCGTATGGAAAGCTTCGAATTTTCTGAAATAGCCTTTACAATTTTAATATCAAGTTCATCCATTCATTAGGTTTATATCTTTTTAGAATAAAAATTTTTTTAAATATTTTGCATTTTTTGTATATAAATATTGTTATATTGTGTATTTTTTCTGCACAAA
>NZ_LKBH01000182.1:0-9692 GCF_001402935.1 Acidiplasma cupricumulans
GAATACCTTAGAAGAAATGACCCGCAGCTTGATAGGGAATTGAGGGAGATACTGTTTTCAAATAAGGAATTAAAGGACTTGGGGGACTAAAAAAATTTAATTTAATATAAAATTTAATTATAATATAATTATAAACTTATGCTAGGTTCATTTCCTTGTAAAGGTATTCTGGAAGTCTTGTCTCCTTTGGTATATCATTCTCGTCAATTGTTTCATTAATATTGCTTAAAGAAAAATATGCATCAAGGAATTTTTTGATATAAACATCATTTATCATGCCCATGGTTCCAATTCTAATTGTATTTCCCGATATCATTCCCATGCCCTTGGCAACAACTATATTTTTTTCTGCAAGTAATTTAATCTTTTCACTATTATTATTATCATAAAAGCACACCACAGTACTTGAATATGTATCTGAATTTCCAAATATCTGTATATTATTCTGATTAAGCATTTTTCTTATAAACTCAGAGGATGCAGCTATGCGTTTTGCCCTTTTTTCTATGGTTTCATCCTTTAATATTTTTAATGCAACGTTAAGCGCATTAAATATCCCTGTAGCAGGTGTATATGCCGTTTCATTTTTTTCAAGGAATTTTAATGATGTTTTTAAATCAAGATAAAATGGGACACCTGACATATCCATTTCCATTACATCATTGTATGCATCCTTGGATAGGAATATTATTGCTATTCCAGGAACACATGCTATATTCTTCTGGCTGCCAGTGGCCATTGCATATATACCATCCATATTTAAATTGTATCCTGCATATCCTGAAACATCATCTATTAAGAGTTTGGCATTTTTTGATTTTACTATTTTTACAATTTCCTTTATATTATACAATGCTGTGCCGTTTGAAGTTTCATTATGCACCAAAAATAAATAATCGTAGTCTCTTGATTGTATATCTTTAATAAGGCTTTCCGGATCCAATTCATTATAATTTACAAACTCTGCATTTTTTGTTTTTCTTTTTATTGAATCTATAAGGCGCTCTCCAAAATTTCCATAACTTATTGAAAGAACCTTTTTGTTTGTATCTATAAGTGAAAATACCATTGATTCAACAGCAAGTGTTCCTGATCCTGTTACCATGACAGTTTTATATGCACCTGATAGATAATTAAGCATCTCCTCATTTTCCGCCATTATCTCCCGGAATTTCGAGGATCTGTGATTATCAAGATATGTGGCAGCATCGAGAACAGATATCGGTACCTCAACCGGTCCAGGTATTAATAACATTTTTACCACTCTTTTAGAATATTTTCTGCGGTCATTATTGCAATTCTTTTTTGAGCCTCTGCACTCTGGGCCCCAAGATGTGGGGTTATAAGCACATTCGGCATCTTTAACATTTCAAATTCATAATCCTCCCTTGCAGGCTCATGCCAGAAAACGTCAGAAACAAATGATTTTATTGTGCCATCCCTGAGATACTTAAGCATATCCCTGCCATTTATTGCATTTGCCCTCGATGTATTAACAATAATAACCCCTTTTTTTAACATTGATAATTCCGGATCATTTAATATATATGGTGAATCCTTTCTCATTGTTACATTTATGGATAAAACATCAGAATTTTTTAGCAAATCCTCGAGAGTAACCTTTTTAACAAAGTCCTGGTATTCAACCGGATATGGGTCATATGCAATAAAATTCATGTTAAATGCCCTGGCGGCATCTGCTATTGCATGGCCAATTCTTCCATATCCAAGAATGCCAAGGGTTTTACCTGCAAGCTCAAAGCCTTTTAACTTTGTAAAATCATTTTTTCTGGTGTTTTCAATGCCCTTAACAAGATCCCTGGCACCCATAACCATCATTGCCAGTGTAATCTCCACAACGCTTTCGGTTGAGGAACCTGGAGCGTAAACAATCTTTATATTTTTCGCCTCTGCATAATCTGTATCTATGTTATCTACGCCAATGCCAGCCCTGGCGATTATTTTTAAATTTTTTCCCCTGTCAATAATATCTCTATCTATTTTTGTTCTGCTTCTCACAACAACAACATTATAATCATTAATAATTGATAGAAGCTTATCACGGTTAATTTCGGGCTGATATTCAACATTAAATTTTGATTTTAGTTTTTCTATAAGCACATTATCCACAGGGTCACATATAAGAACTTTTCCTTCCATGACAGGGTATAGCATTATTGCTTATAAAAATTTGTTTAAACGTTATAAATTTTAGAAAAATTTAAAATTTTTAAGTCTATCAGAAATAAAATATTACCAATAAGTATATTTTTGAATATTTTTTACAGCTTAAAATAAATTCATAAATTATCTGGTCATTAAATTGATTACAAAAATTAAAATAATGTTAATTAATTAATTATAGAATGATTAAATTTGGTGTGGCTGGTATACCCCTAACCAGTAAAGGTAGAACATATGTTGATTCTATAGAGGATACTGCTAATTTGGGTTTAAATTCACTGGAAGTTCAGCTTTTAAGGGTTAATGTAAGTGAGGACCCGGCAATGGATTATGCAGGCATGTATCCGAAGGATGTTGAGGACTCAATAATAGTTGATGTGTTACGGCCAGACGAATCTGGAAATTATAACAGCGTTGGTACTGATACAGTTATAGAGGAAGACGACATTATTCAGGAACTATTCTGGAATATGGCCAGAAATTATGACGACCTAAATATTGGAAAACAGGTTGCAGAAGAGCTTGACATAGATATATCCATGCATTCACCTTACTATATGGACCTTTTAAATGGTGGTGAGATTGCAGATAAGTCTTTTAATCATTTAAAATGGTCATTAATAATTGGCAGGGCAATGGGTGCCAAAAGAATAATAACACATACTGGATTTTATTGCAAAACAAAAAATTGCAGTTCTAAGAAGGCATATGAAATATATTCAGAACTTGCAAGGCTATTCCCGCATCAGAAGGGGTATCCTTATATAGGTGTGGAAGCCTCAGGGAAAAAGGACATCTTTGGGACGCAGAAGGATTTATTTACACTGGCAGACAAAATAAGTGACGTTGAACCAATACTAAATTTTCCGCACATACATGCCTTAAATAACGGGTCATTAATAGAAACAAAAGATTTTGACCATGTAATATCTGCATTTTCAAAGTATGCTAAGGGGGATCTTTATACAGAATTCGCTGGAGTGGAATATGATAATGGCAATGAAACCAAAATTACTGCAATAAAGCACGGAGACCTTAAATTTGAAACCCTTGCAGAGGTTCTTATTAACCTTGACCATGACGTTACCATAATTTCCATGTCCCCACTCCTTGAACACGATGCTCAGTATATGGAACTAATGTACTGGCGTGCCTTGTTAAAAAAATATCAGAAAAAACTGGCCAAAAAGGCATAATGGTGGTTAAATATGGTTAGAGATTATCCTGTAAAAAAAGGAATTAAAATGGATAATGATTATATAAAATCAATTTTACAAGAGTTTGCTGGAGGCATAAAGGAGGAAGGTGGACATATAATATCCAATTTCCCTGGACTTAAAAGAATAGAATTATGGACTGACGGCAAAAAATTATTTGCCATAACAGAAACAGATACAAGCTATGAAAAACCTCAGGAAACCATAAAGAATTACAATGCATTAATAGAGAAGCTTACGGGTTACACAGCAAAAGAGAGGAAAAAACTTTTATCAAAATGAATAAAATTAAAGTACAAAGGAGCATAATGTAAATATGGCAAAAGATAAATTATTTATTTTATTCACAATAATTTCCGTGGTTTCTATTATATTTTTTATAGCATCTTTAAACGGTTTGGTATTCCAAAACCCATCAGTAACCAGATTAATAAATATAAGCAAATTGGGTAGCTGGCAGTACTGGATTTTGGTGGCATCATTTATTATATTCATATATTTTGTGTATGAAACCTCAGCTTATGTAAATGATATATTCAAGTTTAAAAAAATGATAAATACTGAAAGCAAAAAAATATTCCTAAAAAATTTGCCTGAACTTGAAAAAATCTCTAAAAAATTTGGTGGCAGTTATAAAATCAAACTTAATGAGGTTAAAAAAAGGTGGAATATAAAAACAAAAAATTAGTCAATCAATTTTTTAACAAATTCTGGAAGTTTAAAGCAGCCATTAAGCACATCTTCGTTAAAATATTTACCAAAGGATTTTTTTTCATCCCTTATGGACATATCTTTATTAGAACCCATGGTAAATGACCAGAGTCCACTTGGATATGTCGGTATGAATGCAATATATGTTAGTACATTATTAAAAATCGATTTCATTCCCTTATTTGCCATGGATAGTGCCTCAGGCTGATAATATGGTGACCCAGATTGTGTCACCACTATACCGCCATCTGATAAGTGATCGGATACATTCTTGTAAAAATCTTTGGAAAAAAGACCCTCTGCTGGTCCCACAGGGTCTGTTGAATCTATTATTATTCTATCGAATTTTTCATTTGAATTTTTCATATATTTAATACCGTCCCCTATTATTAATTCCACCCTATTATTATCAAAAGATTTGGCTATTTCAGGGAAATATTTTTTGGAAACGTCAACAACGTTTCTGTCTATTTCTACATTTACTATCCTTTCAAAATTTAAATCAACCAATCTTTTAGCCGCACCCCCATCCCCGCCTCCAATAATCAGGGCTGATTTGGGTCTTTTATTAAAATAAAAAGGCACCATGGTGATCATTTCATGGTAAATATATTCATCCTTTTCAGTTAGCTGTACAGTTCCATCTATAGATAAAAGCTTGCCAAAATCATAAGTTTCAAAAAGATCTATTCTCTGATAGTCGGTTTTGATTGAAAGAAGCTGATCCTTTACCCTGAATGAAAGCTGCAAGTTTTCTGAATATCTCTCTGAAAACCAGTTCTCTATTAATCTCATGGTAGTGTATGGTTATACAATATATAATTCTTAGCAGATGTTTTTATTTTATTTTTTTTATTATATTTTTGGAATATTCCAGAACTTCGATTTTTCAATAACATAATAAAATTGTAAACGAAAGATTTTAATATGTCTATGTATATAATGGTATTGGTGAAATAATGGTAGGGATAAGTGAGCTTTCAAAAAGCATAGCAAAGAAAACCGGAATAACACAGAAAAAAACAGCAGAAATAATTAACGAATTCCTTAAGGAGACAGTTGAGCAGGTAAATAACGGTGCAAAAATAAACCTGGCCGGTTTTGGAATTTTTGAAAGGAAAAAGCAGAGCGCAAGAACAGCAAGAAACCCACAGACAAAGGCAGAAATACAGGTTCCAGCTAAAGATAAGTTTGTATTTAGGGCCTCTTCAAAAATAAAATACAAAGAATAAATTTCATATTTTTTATTTTAATATTTATCATTTTGATATTTATAAATTTAAGTTAAAATATTAAAATGTAATTATAATCAAATGATAGTTCTTGGTATAGAGGGTACAGCACATACGATTAGCGCTGGTATAGTTGATGACTCAAGAATTCTCGCAAATGCATCATCAACATACATACCTGATCATGGCGGCATACATCCAAGAGAGGCTGCAATACACCATGCAGATAAAATAATGGATGTTATGCATAAGGCCTTTGAGGAGGCTAAAATAGGGCCAGATAAGGTAGACCTTGTGTCGTTTTCTCAGGGTCCTGGACTTGGCCCATGCCTGAGAATAGCTGCTGTTGCCGCCAGATCATTTTCATTAAAATATAATATACCGATACTTGGTGTTAATCATCCCCTTGGGCATGTAGAAATAGGTAGAAAACTTTCAGGTGCCATAGATCCCATAATGTTATACATATCAGGCGGAAATACCCAGATTATTGCACATGAGGCAGGAAGATACAGGGTTCTGGGTGAAACAATGGATATAGGTCTTGGTAATTTACTTGATAAGTTTGCCCGTGATTCTGGAATTCCATTTCCTGGTGGGCCCGTTATAGAAAGGCTTGCATTAAAGGGTAGGAAGCTGTTGGACCTACCCTATTCTGTAAAGGGCATGGATACCTCATTTTCAGGCATATATACTGCCTCAAAAAGGTATCTGGAGACAGGTGAGAGGCTTGAAGATATATGTTTTAGCATACAGGAAACATCATTTGCAATGGTTATTGAGGTGCTTGAACGTGCACTTTATTATACCAGTAAAAATGAAATTCTCCTTGCCGGTGGTGTTGCAAGAAACGATAGACTTAGAAGCATGATTTTAGAAATGGCAGAAAGTTCGGGCTATAAGGCATACCTGACGGATAAAAAATACTGCATGGATAATGGTGCCATGATAGCACAGGCAGGTCTTTTAATGTATAAAAATGGTGCCAGGCAGCAAATTATGGAAACACGGGTAAATCAAAGATTCAGAATAGACGAGGTTGAGGTTCCATGGATAAAATCAGTAAAAATTGAGGCATGTGTAAATCGTGGTGCAGAATCCAAAATAACCAGAAAGGATTTCTATGGGCGCGATGTGATAATGAAGGAGCGGTTAATTAAATCGTACCGTAACAAAAAGCTGGATAAAAAAATCAGAAATGAAAGAACGAGAAATGAATTTATGATACTTTATAAGCTCCAATCAGCAGGCATAAAATCACCTATGGTTTATGATTATGATAAATATCAAAATATATTAACTATACAGTATATCCCTGGCATTACGCTTAATCAGGCACTAAATGATAACCATGATAAGGAATTCTATTTGGATTTGATGGATAAGCTTGGAAATACAATAGCATTAATGCATAATAATAAGATTTCACACGGAGACCTAAATCCAAATAATATTATAATAAATGGAACACAGATATATTTAATAGACCCAAGCATGGGAAAATACCTTGCAAAGGAAGAAGATCTGGCAGATGATATATTCTTATTTACCGAATCATTAAAAAATCTCTATGAAAATGGGAAAACTTTAGAAAAATTATTCATTGATTCATATAAAAAATATTACAAGAATCCAGAAGATGTGCTTGCACTTGTAAAAGAAATAGCAGATAGAAGGCGCTATGTTTGAAAATTTAGCCTGAATACATAAATATTATTTCCTGCAATAAATAACCAAAGTAATTAAACAATATTAATATTAGGATTTATGATTTATTTTGTTACCCATAATAAAAACAAATATATTGAGGCATATAAAGAATTTAAAGAAAATGGTATAGATATCTCATGGATAGAAATGGAATATCCAGAAGTACAGGGAAATGACAATGAATTTATTTCCCGCTGGAGCTGTGAAAGCCTGGTAGGCCAGGTAAATGAACCATTCTTTATTGATGATACCGGCCTTTATATTGAAAACCTTAATGGTTTTCCTGGTCCATATGCATCCTATGTCCATGATACGCTTGGAAATTCTCTGATAGTTCGACTTGCATCAGGGTCCAGAGCATATTTTAAGACAGTTATATCATTTTATTATAAGAATAATATCTACCAGTTTTCAGGAATTTTAAAAGGTATAATAGCAGATGTGGAACATGGTGGACATGCATTTGGATATGATCCAATATTTGTACCAGAAAACTCTAATAAAACGCTGTCTGAACTTAGCATTGAGGAAAAAAATAAAATATCACACCGTGGTAAGGCCATAAAGAAATTCATGGCATTTTTAAAGGATAATAGTATTGTTTAAACTTTGATTTAAAAATCTATAATTTTATTAATAAGCATATAATAGGGAATAAATCAAAAAATTATGGTGAAATATTATGGCAGTTGCAGTTATTGCTGATAAAAAAACCGGGAAAACGTACAAAAAAGAATTTTCAGACGATGTTCTGGGTTCTCTAACAGGCAGAAGGCTCGGTGAGGAAATAGATGGCATATTTTTTGATATGCCTGGGTACAAAATGAAAATTACGGGTGGAAGCGCAAAGGACGGTTTCCCCATGAGAAAGGACCTTCCAATCATGGGTAAAAAAAGATTATTAATAACCTATGAAAGGGGAGAAAAGGCAAAAAAGGGAATAAGGAAAAGGGTCACATTCAGGGGCAATGTTATAGGGTCCGATATAGCCCAGCTTAATTTGGTTATTACACAGTATGGCCCAAAACCACTAGAAGAAAATAATACTACTGAGGGAGAACAGTAAAAATGCAACAGCCTTCGGTAAATATAGGAATGGTTGGTCATGTTGACCATGGGAAAAGTACGCTTACATATGCATTAACCGGCAAAAAAACAGATGTGCATTCAGAGGAAGTTAAGCGTGGCATATCAATTAAACTTGGTTATGCAGATACACCAATATATAAATGCGTTAATGCTGAAGGCAAGGTCTTTTATAGCAATAAAAAAATTAATGATTCGTGTGAACTTTCAAGGGTTATATCAATAGTTGATGCTCCTGGCCATGAAACATTAATGGCAACAATGCTTGCAGGATCATCAATAATGAATGGTGCCATTCTTGTTATAGCTGCAAATGAAAAATGCCCCCAGCCACAGACACGGGAGCATCTTACTGCCTTGGAAATAATGGGCATAAAGGAAATTATTGTTGTTCAGAATAAAATAGACCTTGTGACCAGGGAAAGGGCAATAGAAAGTTATAATGAGATAAAGGCATTTTTGAAAGGGAGTATAGCTGAAAATGCACCAATAATTCCTGTTAGTGCATATCATAACACAAATATAGATGTCGTTCTGGAGGCTATTGAAAATATAATAAAAACACCGAAATTTAATGAGAATGATGATCCAATAATGTATGTTGCAAGGTCATTTGATGTAAATAAACCGGGAACAAAAATAAAAGACCTTAAAGGCGGAGTTCTTGGCGGCTCATTAATACGTGGCATGCTCAGTGTTGGTGATGAAATAGAAATATCACCAGGTATACAGATTAACCGTGGCAATAAAACGGTTTGGGAAAATATGACCACCAGAATAGTATCATTAATGGCAGGATCCGAATCATATGACAGAATATATCCCGGAGGCCTTGCGGCTGTTGGAACAACACTTGATCCCTTTTTAACAAAGGGGGATTCCTTTACAGGTAGGGTAATAGGAAGGATTGGGAAGGTACCAAAAACAATTTTCAATCTCTCCATGGATTCACACCTGCTCAAAAGGGTTGTCGGTTTTGATGAGGAGCAGAAGGTTGAACCATTAAAAATTAATGAAATGATAATGCTTACAGTGGGAACTGCAAATACCATCGGCGTTATAACCTCTATTAAAGATGGAAATGTTGAGGTTTCATTAAAATATCCGGTTGCGGCAAGTATTGGGGATAGAATCGCAATAGGTAGAAGAATTTCAAATAGATGGCGTTTAATCGGTTATGGTTCAATAAAAAATATATAAAATGATTTCTGGATTATTACAATGCATTTTTATTGCTTCTATATTTTTCACATGACATGGATAAAACAAATGCGATTGGTATTATTGCAAGGTGCATAATTAATGCAGATATTGTGCCATTCATAAATTTATCAGCTATGTTGCAACCAGTTTACAGTTTCTGCTAACAATGTTAACATGCACCTTTGTAAGCTATTTTCTCGTTAATGCTTAACCTTCCTGTATAAAACCCAATAACCTATAAACCTATATTCCGTTAAATTATTCAGAAATTGAATTTTTTATAATATATCACTTGTATAAATGGTTATCAGTATTATCGATAATATGTATGGTAACTGATTTATATACA
>NZ_LKBH01000183.1:0-9074 GCF_001402935.1 Acidiplasma cupricumulans
TGCATGGTGACTCCACGCATGTCTGTACAACATAGTATAAAATGATTAAACTATTAACTTTAAATAAAATCCGGCGACGGTAACTATTATGCCTATTAAAATCATAATTAAAACCCATAATTTTGCACTGCCGGCTGTTGTTTTGCTTATAAACAGTCCAAGAACTCCCAGTGATATGTATGAAAATGCCAAGGGTATAATTATATTATTTTTTATGATTAAAGAGGAAAGAAGTGGAATTAATGCACCTGCAAAACCGCAAAGGGCTGCCATTAACGAACCTGCAATGGATTCAAGAAATATTCTATCACCCAGCTTCCCCTTTAATAAATAAGATGTGGATCTTAAATTAAGCTGCAATGCCGTTCTGTGAAGTTCCTCATTCAAACCTGCATACTGTGCTATAAAATAACTAAAGGTACCTGCGAAGGCAGACCCAAATGAGATCTTGAATGCCAGAAATATGGATATGCCATTATGTGCCAAGATGCCACCAGATGCAAGTATTAGGGCAGTTATTATTCCATCAGATAATCCAATGCTTAATGGAAATAAAAATTTGTTTTTCATTTTACTATGTGCTTCCCGGCAACCACTTCATCAATTGAATGTATGGCACACCCCATATCCTCTATAGTTTTTATTAAATAATTATAATTAATATTCATGCCCTCAACTATTATACTTGTGCCCATTGTTTCCATATCCATCTCGGTAACTGTTATTTTTACGGCCTCCACACCAGGGACCTCCTCTATTGATCCCGCAAGTTCTGTAAGCGTTGGCCTGTTCAAACCCTTGTCAACATCCAGCAAAATTCTCCTAAGATTCATAAGTTTTTCTAACTCCTGTATCTAATTTATTATTAGATATAATATTAATCACACATATTAAAATTTTATGAATTAAAATTAAATGATGCATCCTTATATGTTCCCAAAATCTTTAAAGTTCCTGCAATATTTTTTATTTCATTTATTGCATTTTCTGTATTTTTATTATTTTCTATATCGACAAAGAATATATAATTAAAAGGATTAAATTTAACCGGCCTCGATTCTATTTTTGACATATTTATTGAATACTTATCGAAAATGGAAAGAACCCTGTAAAGGGCACCTGGTGTGTTTGATGTTGAGAACACCATGCTTGTTTTGGTTTTACCATCTGGCTTTTCGGGAGATTTGGATAATAGGAAAAATCTGGTATAGTTATTTTTATTATTTTCAATTTCCCTCTGGATAATATGCATACCATATATGGACGCTGCCAGCTCACTGGCTATTGCCGCCCTGGCTTTATCCTTTAAACCTTTTACAATTTCCACACTTCCTGCGGTATCATACTCACTTACAGGTATAAAATTATGCGAGAAAATGAAATCGGAGCATTGTGCAAGTGCCTGAGGGTGTGAGTGAACGTATCTTATATCATCTATTTCACTATCCGGAAATCCAATCAAACAGTGGCTTATCCTAAGGTAATATTCCTTTACAATAAATAAATTATCCCGGTAAAGATTGTCATACGTCTCACTGACTGCACCCTCAATTGAATTTTCTATAGGAACCACACCTAAATCAATCTCCCCTTTATTTATGCCATCAAAAATTGACCTTATAAATTTGTATGGAACGTATTCGCCCTCAGCCAGTCTTTCTGCGGCTATATTACTGTATGCTCCCTTTTCTCCAAAATACCCAATCTTCAACCTGACCACTATCTTATATTTATATTTAACTTTTACTTTTAATTAAATAAGTAAACAAAAATAGGGCCAGATTGTCTCTGATTATCTGGCAAAGACTTTAAATATAATAAAATTATTAAATTTTATGAAAAATGTAACATCCACCAAAGGTTCCATAATGTTTTATTTAATTCCCTCTGTAATTTCCCTTGGCTTTTTTTTATATCTTACCATTTTTATTAGCATGAAATTATTTCAGTATATTGGTATATATTTTATAGCCCCAATTTTTTCAATTATAATCACATTACTTGTGTATCATTCAATAAAGAAGAATATTAAAAATAGGTCAACAATCTTAAAATTTTCATTATTGGTATTTGCTTTTTCTTATATATTACTGGAATCTATTTTTCTCATAATAAATATTCATACCCTTTTTTCAATTATTTTGCTCATTCCATTTGACCTAATAATAATTGCCATACCGTTTTACATTAATTATAGGGATAAGATGCCATACAATGGCATTCCGGGAGAATACAGCACTGATTTAACAACCAGATTAAGGGAAGTTACAGGAGATGAGGATATAGAAGTGTATATTTCTGAATTTAGCCGTGCAAATTTATATGGCGCAACCACCAGAGGCAATGACTGGAATTTAATAATTTATAAAAGTGCATTTGATAAATTCAATGAATCTGAACTTTTATTATACATGCTCCAGATTTATTACAGTAAAAAGTTTAATATAAATAAAATCATGCTTCGTGACATCTTTTTATGGTTTGTATTGATTGCAGATATGTTATTTATATCATATATACTTTCAATAGATTTGCCAGATAAATATGGAATTTATTTTCTTCCACTTTTAGCCTTATCTGTTATTCTTATTATCTTAACCCCTCTTATTATTAATAGAAAAATTATTGATTTGAATAAAGTTGTGGACAAAAAAATTTTGGAAAAAGCTGAAGACATGGAAACATTAAAATCCATGATTCTGAAGCTTGCCGATCGGGAACCTTTAAGGCCGCTACCACAATACCAGTATAACAGATATAAGCAAAGATTGCTCAAGAATGCTTACACCAGGATAAAAAACATAGAAAAATCATAAGTGCTGGAGCCTTAATATAAGAGATGTATACTATTCCAGGCTGGTAATTTAATATGGTATCTTATTATTAGGAAACACCATTTCCATGAATTCATAAGGATAATAATAGAGGTTTTATTTTATCTATTCCCGCTTTAGTATTGAATAATTAATTATTATACGTCTTCCTCACACAAATGTTTCTTTTATGTATTCAGGTAATGCAAAAATTTATTAATATTGATCAGTTGTATTCGTAAAGGAATATTTTAATTCCTATATAATAATGATAATTATGTCAGTTGAAATGAATGAAAATATAAATGTGGCCATTGTCGGATATGGTTATATTGCAAAGTATTGGGAAAAGGCCATACTAATGAATGGTAAAATGAATATCGTGGGAATTTATGATAAGAATATATCTACTAACATAACAGGACATAGTTTTTATAAAACTTTATCAAACCTGATTGATGATGATCGAATAAAAACGTGCATAGTATGCACACCGACAGATAACCATTACACAACTTCATCTCAAATTTTATTATCTGGAAAAAACATAGTGGTGGAGAAACCTTCAGTTCTAAATATAAATGAATATAATAATTTATTAAAAAGTGCTAAGGTAAATCATGCATTGATTTATAATGCATTTCATTTTGTATATTCGCCTGAAATTGTCTGGTTTAGGAAATCACTAAAAGAGCTTTATAAAAGTTATGGGAAAATAGGAAGTTTCTGTTCCTATTTTTCTGATCCATATTATATTAGAGGTGAATTACAAAATAAAGCTTTAAGTCTTTTAGGAAGCTGGGTTGATAGTGGGTCTAATATTTTAAGTATGCTATATTCCATTTTTGACGATATAAGTTTGGATTCACTAACATTTGGTGATAGTTACTCTGGAAACTTTTCTGATTTATTTTCAATTGCTTCAATGATGTTTAATGACTCTAAAAATGGCACCGGCTTTGGACATACAGTTACCAACTGGGTTTCAAACTCCTCACTTAAATACACGGATTTTATGTTTCCCGAAACAAATGTAAAAATTAGGCTAAACCATTCAGAACTTAAGGTTACACTCACAGATGATAAAGGAACCAAGATTTTGTTCTCATCTTCTGAGACTGATAGATTATTAGCACATTACACAGGACTTGTGGATGATGTATATAAATCACTGTCTGCAGGCAAGGGTAATGAAGATTATGGAAAAAGCATATACAGTACAATGTACGGCATTCAAGATTTGGGTGGTGGCATTGCCTGAGAGCAAGTTTTCAAGAAAAACACAGCAGGCTATTAAAAAGTTTACGGATAGAATAGAACCAGTGATGGTATTCAATCAATGGCTGGAGGCGATAACTACAGGTAAAATAACCAGAAAGGTTCTGGTTTATTACGGTGTGGGCGGAATAGGAAAAACACGGCTTATATCTAAACTAATGGATGACGTGGATAAAAGAAATAAAGAACAAAGTAAAATTAAAATAAATATCATATTTGCCGGAATGGATATAAATGAATACAACTCCCCATCTGCAGTTCTGCTTGGACTTAGAAAACAAATAAAGTTCCCATGTGTTCTTTTTGATTATGGCCTTGTTAAATACCTCTCCTCAATAGGAAAAACTGCTGATCAGATTAAGGAGTTTATACCTAAAAATAGCGTTATTTGGGATATAACAGGTGACATCCTTGAGGCAATACACATTCCTGTGGGGCTTATAGATAAAATTGCCATAAAGCTCAGGGAAAAGTACTCAATACAGTTTAAGGAATATCATAATGAAATTGAGGCCATTGATTCATGCAAAAGAAATCCGGAGGAAATATCTGAAAGGCTTCCACACCTTCTTGGAATAGATATTTCAATAGCTGCAAAAAGTAAAAATTCAATATTTGCCATATTTCTTGATTCATATGAATCAATATATAGGCGCCAGGATTTCCAGCTCGCAAATAATGATCCTGATGAATTTATACAGGAATTAGTACTTTCTTCTAAACAAACATTATTTATAATAGGGAGCAGGGAATATATAAAATGGGAGCAAAAGGATCCATCATGGAATGAAATACTTGATCAGCACATACTTGATTATCTCAGTGATCAGGATTCTGATTATTTCCTTAGATCCGTACCAATTTTAGATGAATCCATTAGAAAATCCATAATAAGCAGCAGCAAAGGACTTCCACTATACCTTGACCTCTGCGTTGAAATTTATTTGAGAAATAAAAATAATATGACTGCATATGATTTTATAATTCCAACCAATGAAATTATACCTAGGTTTCTATCACACCTTTCAGATGATGAAAGAACACTTTTCATTGCATTATCATACATTCATTTTTTTAATTTTAACATCTTTGAAATTCTTGTAAAGGAGCTTAATATACCAATTGCCATATCTGACTTTGACGAAATAGCCAGCCATTCATTTGTATTAAAAGTTGAGAATCTGGAAGGTATATACAAAGTACATGACAATTTTTATGAGTATGTTATAAACAATCCCACAATAAGTGGTAAATCGAAGATTATGGAAAAAATTTTTTCAGGTGTTATAAAATATCTTAATGATAATAAAAAAAGTATACCATATGAATCCATGGTGATTTTTTACCCCAACGTTATGAATCTTCTTTCCTACATGTCGGAATCAGGTATAGATATTGGAGAGAAGTTTATTGAACTTTCAATATTTATTGTTGATGCGGGGTACTGGAATGTTGTCGGAAGCATATCAGCCCAAATACTTAAAAGGCATCCCAATGATGATCGTATTCAGTTCCTTTTTGCTGTCTATCTAAGGAGAATTGGAATGCTGGAAGACAGTATTAAAATTCTTGAAAATATTAATCCAGAAAATCCATTATTTGGTAACTTTAAGGATTATATATCATATTACAAGGCCGATACATTGCGTGTTATGGGCAGGTATAAAGATGCACTTTCTATATTTAATGGGATCTCAGAAAAGTATAGAAATAATAAAGATAATGAAATTTATCTTAAATCACAAAATCAAATAGGAGATATTACATTTCTTTTTGGTAAATTTTTAGACGCTTTGAATATTCTGGAATCTGGATATGGGGAAAATAACATGAATACTGTACAATTTGCAGAGATGCTCAGAATAGAGGGTCATATCTATCGTTTTAATTTTATGCTGGAAGATGCAATTGCTAAATATTTCAACTCCATGGAACTGGCAAGAAAACTCAACGTTTTAGGCCTACAGGGTAAATTGTATAACAATCTTGTCGAGGCATACTGCTGGTTAGATGCTAATGAGGCGATTGAGTATGGAAAAAAATCAATAGAAATAAATAAAAACCTGAATGCTCCTGTGGAATACGGTAAAACCTATGCTGCATTATCTATAGCAAGCTCCATGAAGGGTGATTTTACCTCCAGCTTAAAATATTCTGATATGGCACTATCAATTCAGGAGCAAGTTAAGTATCCTGGTGGAATGGTTTATGCCCATGGAAGTTATTGCTTGATATATATTAAAACCGGTGATAAAAATAAATTTATGGAACATTACAATGAAATGAAAAAACTTGTTAAAAATCTTGGTGCAGAGAAGTATACAATGCTTCCCTATTATATATATTTAAATGATGCAGAACTTAAGGAGACATTCAAAAATCTGCAGTGGCTTGATTATGAAAAAACTCTGAAAATTGTAAAAACAATATTAAGTGATTAGATTTAATTATAAAATTAATATAAATATTGGTAAGCTTGTACTGTAAGCAAAGAAATTATAATCATCATATAAATATGTCTATAGATTTTTTAGCATCAAATTTGTTATCAGTATATATTTCCTGAATAAAAAAGTAGAATGATATAATTTTTAAAAATGTTGGAAAACAGATAATTTAGCTAATGGAACTAACTTTATATAATCTTTTATATAATCTTTTGTAAAAAATTGGAGGAAATTTAAATAATAGATATGTTTAAATATAATCATCATTATTATAAAAGAAAACTTTAAATATAATAATATATTATAATTTAATATGGTACAAGGTGATATAAAAACTATTCGTAATAAACCTAAAGAGGTTAATGATATTGTATCTGAAGATGAAAGTTTTAGATATGAAGAAATATTAGAATATAATTTAAGTGAAAGAGCCTTTAAGATGCTTGGCGAGGCCGAGAGTCTTATAGATGATGGATATGTTCCATTATACCTCTTATCAGATCCTGAAATTTACGAGGCTGAAAGGATAAAAGTATTTGCATCAAGCTGGAATTTCCTCGCTCACGAATCTGAAATCCCTTATCCAGGAGACTATGTTGTAAGATATATAGAACAAACACCATTAATAGTAGTTAGAGGAGAAGATAATAAGATAAGAGTTTTTTTAAATGCGTGTCCTCACAAAGGTAGAGAATTTGTTAAAGCAGAGATTGGTAATACATCCCATATAAGGTGCCCATATCATGGATTTGTCTATAATACAAAAGGAAAACTTGTTGGATGCCCAGTGCAGAAGCATGCAATAGGTGATGTTATAAATTACAATGATTTTAATATGTACCGTGTAAATGTAGAAATATATAAAGGGTTTATTTTTGCAAATCTTGATCCAAAACCTAAAAACGATTTATCAACTTTTCTTGGTGATTTTAAATTTTACTTTGATCTTGTTTCAAATAGGTCTGAAGCAGGATTATCATTCACAAATCCACAGAGATGGGTTGTTCCATTTAACTGGAAAGCAGCTGCAGATAATTTTGCTGGTGATATATATCACGCATTTACCGCGCATGCAACAGGATATGCGCTTTTTCCTAAAGAAACTATCAAGGCAAATACAGTATTAACAGGTCTGCAGGTTGATGCAGGGAACGGACATGGAATTGCATTTTCAAGGATAATAGATTCACCTCAGTGGTATGGAAATTGGTGGCCAGAATTAATTAGAAAGGCAAAAAATACATTAACGGAGAGCGAGTATAAATTTTGGGTTAAATATTCCACCAGCACAATTATTGGCAATGTCTTCCCAAATTTTGGATTCTTAAATGCAGGTATGCCATTTAAGGGTGGATCAACAGCTGAGGCTATAGCACCTATTTTAACATTCAGGGTTTGGAATCCTATATCTCATGATAAAACACAAATATGGAACTGGTTTGCAATTGAAAATGATGCTCCAGAAGATTTAAAAAAATATTCATATTTAGCATATCAACACTCATTTACAGCAAATGGTGTCTTTGAAGAGGATGATATGGAAAACTGGATAACACAAACACATGCTGGTAATAGCATGTTAAAACTAAAACTGGCAGAAAAGGTAGGTGAATATAAACCATTAATTGATGTTGGTGCTCCTGGTAATGTACAATCATACCCAAGTGATATAGGGTCTATGTCTTTTTGGAGGGAACTTGTGAATAAATTATTAGAATAAGGGTGATTTGCAATGATATACTCAAGCAAAAATATGGATGGAAATCATATAAATGACCTAATTGATGTTTTGTTATATGAGGCAGAAATATTAGATAATCATCAGTATGATAAATGGATAGATATGCTGACAGAGGATATAGAATATAAAATGCCTGTAAGAATTACAAGGGAAAAGGAGGATAAAGAAACTGATTTAGAACTTTCAAAATCTCAGTATCATTTTATAGATAATAAAGAATCCATACTAATGCGGGTAAACAGATATAAGAATGAATATGCATGGTCAGAAAATCCACCATCACGCACAAAACATTTTATTACAAATGTAAGAATTGAAAAAGTCAATGAAACAGAATCAATTGTAAAATCATATGTATTATTTTATAGAAGCAGAAGAGACAATGCATATCCAGAAATCTTCGCATATGAAAGACTAGATAAATTTAGATATGAAAATAATAAATGGAAACTTGCAAAAAGAAATATAATACCAGAAAATTCAGTTTTACCGTTAATGAATCTATCAAATTTCCTGTGATGAAAATGGAAAATAAAAATTATTATGAGAAAGATGGAGAAACAATAGATATTACAAATGAATTTGCCACTGTAACTGTTAAAAAGGTATATACAAAGAACGGTACAAGACTGGAGATATCTTCTCCAAAATTAGGTAGTAGAATAGTATTGAGTGCAATAGAGCTTGAAAGTTTAACATGGCAGGACAAATCAATATTTGATAAATTTTTATCAGACCCATATGGTTCGTCAATCGCTGATGATTAGTATTTTTTGATATTCGGAATTTTAATAA